>JAZQIS010000039.1:0-22516 GCA_045541235.1 Alistipes sp. | reverse complement strand
ACTTCCTCCAACTCCGACTCGAACCTTGCAAGCAGGCTCTCCTCGGTCATCGCATCAATCTTGCGGTACAACTTGAGTCGCTCCGCCTGCTGACGAACATACGACTCCGGCAACTCCGCCTCGACCGAGAGCTCAAGCGTTACATCATCCACATAGCGCATCTCCTCGACAACACCCTGCTCCTCGTGGCTTAAGCCCGCAACATCCAACCCCTCGGCTCTCAACTCCGCAATCGCCTCGTTGAGAATTTTCTGATAGGTCTCAAAGCCGATATTGGCGATGAAGCCACTCTGCTCGGCTCCGAGAAGGTTTCCGGCACCTCGAATATCCAAATCCTGCATTGCGATATTGAATCCCGAACCCAAATCGGAGAACTCCTCAATAGCCCGCAATCGCCGACGCGCATCGCTCGAGAGCATCTCGTCAGGGCGTGAGAGGAGGTAACAGTAGGCCTTTCTGTCACTTCGTCCCACTCGGCCACGCAGCTGATGAAGATTGCTCAAACCAAAGCGGTCGGCATTATTTATTATAATCGTATTTACGTTGGGAATATCCACACCACTCTCGACGATAGAGGTTGCGACCAATACATCGTAGTCGTGATAGATAAAGTCCATAATGGTCTTCTCCAGCTCGGCAGGGCGCATCTGTCCGTGTGCTACAGCCACGCGAATATCGGGGCACAGACGCATCAACATACCCTTGATTGTCATCAAATCCTCCACTCGATTGTGGATAAAATAGACCTGCCCGTCGCGTGCCAACTCGGCATCAACAACCTCTTTTACGAGTTCCTCCGAGAAGGTGTGCGACTCGGTCTGAATAGGACGGCGGTTCGGCGGCGGTGTCGATATGATGGACAAGTCGCGCGAACCCATCAGCGAAAATTGCAGTGTTCGTGGAATTGGCGTAGCCGTAAGTGTAAGAGTATCAACACTCACACGCAGCTGGGTAAGTTTCTCCTTCGCAGCCACTCCAAATCGCTGTTCCTCATCTATAATCAACAATCCGAGGTCGTTAAATTCAACCCCCTTACCGAGCATCTTGTGCGTTCCTATCAAGATGTCGATTTTGCCCGATTTTAGCTCCTCCAAGATACGCGAAGTCTCCTTCGTGCTCTTTGTGCGATTGAGATACTCCACCGTAACAGGGAAGTCGCGCAGACGCTCACGGAAGGAGCGATAGTGCTGCAAAGCCAAGATTGTTGTAGGTACCAACACGGCCACCTGCTTACCATCGGTTGCAGCCTTGAATGCTGCACGGATTGCCACTTCGGTCTTTCCAAAGCCGACATCTCCGCAGAGCAATCTATCCATCGGGCGTTCCGACTCCATATCACGCTTGACAGCCTCCGAAGCCTTCAGCTGGTCGGGCGTATCCTCCCACTCGAACGAGGCCTCCAAAGCCTGTTGCAGATATGTGTCGGGCGAAAAGGCAAAGCCCTCCGAGGCCTTGCGCTTGGCATATAACGCAATAAGTTCGCGCGATATATCCTTGACCGCCTTCTTGGTAGCATTTTTAATCTTCTGCCACGCTCCACTACCGAGTTTATGGACCTTTGGAGCCTCCTCGTCACCACTCTTATAGCGTGCAATGCGGTGCAGGGAGTGGACATTTACAAACAGTACATCGCCATCGCGATAGACCAACTTGATGGCCTCGTGCATCTTGCCACCCTCCTCTATCTTAACCAAACCGCCAAAGCGACCTACACCGTGATCGATATGGGTAACATAGTCGCCCACCTGCAACGAGTTTAACTCGGCAATGGTCATCTGCTCATCGCGCTTAATTTGGCCATTTATCTTGTAACGGCGATATCGCTCGAAGAGACGATGCTCGGCATAGAGCGCGATTTTGAGGTCGTGGTCTGTAAATCCGTTGTGGAGCGTCAGGCGTGCCGTCTCAAACTTCGCGCCATTACGTCCCGTTGCATAGAGCAGGCCATCGAGTCGCTCCGCTTGTGCCCTATTCTCCGACATCAGCAGAGTGCGATAGCCCCCCTCGTGGCGCGCAACAAGTTCGTCGGCAAGGAGCTCGAAATTCTTGTTAAAACTATTCTGTGGCGAGGTGTGGAAGAGTATCGTCTGCGAAGCCGGTCGCTCCGACAAACTATTTTTCAACACCACAACACTCGACTCCGACATATTCTCGAGTAACTCCTTGCGAGATGTTAGTTTCGCAGCAATTTCCTCCGGCTCCTCGCTCTCCTGCAACGCCTTGCGACGAACATCATCAACTTTGCCAAGAACATAGTCGGCATCCTCAAACCAATATGTTACCCCTCCTGCAAATTCGGCCAGCGAAACTCGGCCAACCTCGGCACGATTTATATTCGAGATAACATCTATCTCCTCCAACCTGTCGCTCGAGAGTTGGCTCGATAGTTCAAAACGACGAATCGAATCTATCTCATCATCAAAGAAGTCCAAACGATAGGGCTTACTCTCCGAGTAGGAGAAGATATCGAAAATTCCGCCTCGCACAGAGTACTGCCCCGGCTCATATACAAAATCTACTCGTTCGAAGCCAAGCGACTGTACCCTCTCCTCCAACTCCGAAACCTCCATTCTGTCACCTCGTCGAATGTGCATCGACTCGGAGGACAAACCCTCCATATCGGCCACACGTTCAGCCAGGGCCTCCGGATAGGTTGCGACAACCAAAAAGCCATCTCGGCGACTCCTCAAGGCGTTGAGAACACCTGTGCGCATAACCACACTTTCGGCCTCCTCCGCGCCATAGACCACCGAACGCTTGTAGGCCGAAGGGAAGAACAGAACCTGCTCCTCGCCGAGCAGTGCGTAGAGGTCGTTCAGTGCATATGCGGCAGCATCTCTATCCTCACTAACAAGGATATGTACCCCACCCTTGCGAGCTATGGTTGCCGCCATATAAAATAAAAAAGCACCGCCGACCATCTCGTTGAGAAGGACGGTGCTGCCTTTTTTCTCCAACACTTTACCGAGTTGCTCTACTTGAGGCGAGCCCTCGGCAAATCTCAGTATTTCGTGCATATATGTACGAATATGTACAGATCTACTTGCCCTTACGTTTCGGCTTCTCGGCCGACTTCACCTTTAGAATATCGTTACCCTCCTTATCCTCGTAGCGCACCTCAATCATTCCGACACTCTCGTCGGCAACAACCTTGATACGAGCCTTATATCGCCACGACCACCTACAGCGCAGCGACCAAAAGCCCCTCTTCAAGAATGCGGCTACATACGGACTCACCACCAGGCGGATAAACTTGTGTCCGCGCTCGATAGTGAGCAGTGATATCTGATTCTCGATTTTACGGTCGAGAAGAATTGTAGGCTCAACCTTTCCTGTACCCCCGCATGTCGGGCAGATATCCTCGGTATTGTGTACCGCAACAGGGCGGATACGCTGACGGGTAATCTGCATCAAACCGAACTTTGAGAGTGGAAGTATTGTATGCTTTGCCTTATCCGAGGCCATAAGTCGCAGCATCTCCTCGTAGAGGAGCTGACGATTCTGCGCCTTATGCATATCTATAAAATCGACAATGACGAGGCCGCCCCAATCGCGCAAGCGAATCTGTCGTGCAATCTCTGCCGCAGCAGCCAAATTGACCTCCATTGCCGTCTGCTCCTGATTATCCTCGGCTTTAGTTCGATTTCCCGAATTGACATCTATGACGTGCATCGCCTCGGTGGACTCCATAATGAGGTAGGCTCCTCGCTTGAGCGATACATACTTCGCAAACAGAGATTTTATCTGTCGCGAGACGTCGAAGTTGTCGAAAATCGGCACTGAGCCGCGGTATAGCTTCACGATACGCTCCTTTTCGGCATCTACGGCACGAATATAGGAACGAATCTCGTTGTACATAGCCTCGTCATCGACACAAATCTGCGAGAACGAGCCATCGAGCGTATCACGAATTATCGTGTTGGCGCGACTCATCTCGCCCATCAAGAGTGCCGGTGCGGTGCGTTTACGAATCTGCTGGCAGGTCTTTTTCCACTTCTCTATTGCAGCCAAAATATCCTGCTCGACATCGAGGTCGGTGGCATTGACTGCGGCTGTACGGATGATAACGCCAAAATTCTTTGGCAAGACACCTGCTGCAACTCGTTTCAATCGTTTTTTCTCCTCGTTAGAGCGAATCTTCTGCGAGATAAGCACCTTCGAGGTAAATGGTAGGAGCACAATATTTCTTCCCGGAAGCGAGATATCGGCAGTCAAACGTGGCCCCTTGGTCGAGATGGCCTCCTTGGCAATCTGCACCATAACCAACTGCCCCACTTGCAGATAGGAGGAGATTTTCCCTCCCTTTTCAACCTCCGACGCACCATCGAGTTTCATCGTATCGAGACGAATACCCCGATTGCCGGGTTGGTAGCTCTTTACAATCTTGCAAAGCGAAGGGAAGTGTGTTCCCAAATCTTGATAATGGATAAAGGCATCGCGCTCGTGTCCTACATTTACGAACGCGGCATTGAGCCCGGGCATAATCTTATGCACTTTACCGAGATAGATATCACCCACCGCAAAGCCGGTATGAGCGACCTCGCGATTCAACTCTGCCAAAACCTTGTCCTCGCACAAGGCGATATTTATCTCGGTAGAGGTTACATTGATAAATAGTTCTCGATTCATTTTCAGTGCAAAAAAATTCTTGGCCTTAGCCATTAGTTTTTTTAGGATTGAGAGGTTGCCCTTATTCAAAATCGGAGATGATTAGGCTATTTTTGCGCGTTACACAGTGGCAGAAAGCGCAGCATACTTGGCGTATGTGAGCACTTGTGCCACAAATAAGGTATAAAAAGAGCCAATCAGAACGATTTTCTTTCTCTCAACCCAAAACTTTCTAAATAGGTAACGCTAAGAGGCATTCCGCACCCTTAGCGTTAAAACCTATGAGAAGTATAGACTACTTCTTCTTGTGACGGTCCTTACGCAGACGCTTCTTGCGCTTGTGCGTAGCCATCTTGTGACGCTTATGCTTCTTTCCGTTTGGCATAATTATAAAATTTTTGATGGTTTGTCTTACTTAATCTTCGCAGCAAACGACTTCGCCGGCTTGAAAGCTGGAATGTTGTGAGCCGGAATTGTAATAGTGGTATTCTTCGAGATGTTACGAGCTACCTTCTCTGCACGCTTCTTGATGATGAACGAGCCGAAACCACGGAGATATACATTCTCCTCTCTCTCGAGCGAGCCCTTAACCTCATCCATAAATGCCTCAACAATTGTCTGAATCTGGGTCTTCTCAACACCAGTCTTCTTAGCGATTTCGCTTACGATATCTGCCTTTGTCATAACTATTAGAAATTTATTAAATAGTAAATTTGTTTAGTATCCGTTTTTTGCGGTTGCAAATATACATTTAATTTGCCAACCGAGCAAAATTTTTTCGTTATTTTTTACAAAATTAAGCATTTAGCCACTTCGAGCCTCCCCAAATTGAGCGACAATCCGAGCTAAAAACGGTTGAATGCAGCCGCAAAACCCTCGACTGCCTGATCGAGTCCGCTTTGGAGTTTCTTGCCTACCATCATTCGCATCATCATATTCAACTCGGCATGCAGCACAAGGCGAATACGGGTATCCCCCTCCGAGACCTGATGCAGCTGAATCCAAAATGCAAAATCCATCGGCACGTTACCCCCGTCACCGACAATTTTAACGTGCTTATTTTCCACCTTCTCTTCAATATGCAGTCCAACGGTAAAACCCTTGAACTTGAACGAGCAGCTATCCTCGGAAGCCTGCCACTCCTCCACCTTATCGGCAACGGCCGGTGTAAGATAGGTGAAGTTGGATATCAGCGGAAAAATCTGATCTGCCGAGCGAAAAATCTGTTGTTGTTTCGAGATGTATTCCTGCATATTCTTCAAACTTTAGCTATTAGTATTTAGCCGATAGTGCCATTTTTTACGTGGCAAATATACAACTTTTCAACTATTTTTTATACATTTGTAGGGTTATTCGGATGAAAATTTGTGATTTATGAGGAGGTTTCTTCCTCTTTTCACACTTATTGCACTGACTTTTACCGCAATAGCGTAGCCTCATATTGTGGCACACAGTGGTTTTCATCAGGAAGTGAGAGGCATATGGCCAACCTCGCTCCTTGATAGCCGAATAACAGGACGAAACAGATAATGTGTAACAATCAGATTATTAAACCTTATAAAAACATCCAAGAACAATGAAAAAGATTTTAACATTGATGCTCGCTGTATTGGTAGGCTTTGCAGCGACAGCGCAGTACAAGGCGCCAAAGATTATCGCCCACCGTGGTTTCCACGCTTCGGAGGGTGCAGCACGAAACTCCCTTAACGCTCTCAAGGCGGCTCAGGAGGCTGGCATTTGGGGTTCGGAGTGCGACATTCAGCTCTCGAAGGATGGCCACGTTCTCGTTATTCACGGCGAGTGGCATCCTAACGGCAAGGCGAAGCCAAAGGCTCACGTTCACCGCGACACAAAGGCGAAGATTCAGTCTATTCTTCTCACAAGTGGCGAGGTTGTACCTACTCTCGACGAGTACCTTCAGCAGATGAAGAAGTCGAATGCCACAAAGCTCATTATCGAGATTAAGAATCAGCCTACTCCACAGCTCGAGACCAAAATCGTACAGATGACCCTCGAGCAGGTTGCAAACTACGGTTTGGAGGAGGAGGTTGAGTATATCGCCTTCCGTCCTTGGGTATGCTGGGAGCTCGCCCGCTTGGCTCCAAAGGGCACAAAGATTGCTTACCTCAATGGCGACTACAGCCCTGCATATTGCAAGGCTATGGGTTGTGCAGGTATCGACTACAACTTCAAGGTTTTGAAGAAGAGACCAAACTGGATTAAGCAGGCTCACAAGCTGAAGATGTATGTAAACATCTGGACCGTAAACAAGGAGGAGGATATCCGTTGGTGCATCAAGAATGGTGTTGATTTCATCACCACAGACGATCCTGTTCTCGTTCAGAGAATCATCGACGAAATGTGCAAATAGTATTACATAGGTATAAATAAAAGAGTAAGAGACCATTATGAAGAAGATATTTTTGGCCATATTGGCTGCAATGGCCGTATTTACAGTATCGGCACAGTACAAGGCTCCACAGATTGTTGCAAACGGTGGATTTCACAAGGCTCCATCGAGTGGCGTAAAGAACACCATGAGCGCACTTAAGGCTGCGCAGAAGGCAAAGTTGTATGGTTCGGAGTGTGATGTAAACCTCACCAAGGATGGCGAGGTTGTTATCGCACAGAGTGGATGGCATCCGTACGGCAAGGCGAAGCCAAGAGCAAATGTTCAGAGTTCGACATTCAAGAAGTTGCAGGAGATTCCATTCACCAATGGCGAGTACATCTGCACATTGGAGCAGTTCCTCAAGCGTGCAGCAAAGAAGCCTGCAACAAAGCTTATTCTCGACTTAAAAGACCAGGGCAAACCACAGCGCGAGACCGAGCTCGTTGAGTCGGTGTTGTCGATTGTGGCAAAGGCTAAGATGGGTAACAATGTAGAGTATATTGCAAACCACCCTTGGACCTGCTTCGAGTTGGCAAAGAGAGCTCCGGAGGCAAAAATCTACTACCTCGGTGGCAACTACGACCCACGCTATGTAAAGGGTATGGGATGCAGCGGTATCGACTATCAGTTTGGCAAACTCAAGAAAAAGAAGGGCTGGATTAAGCAGGCTCACAAGCTGGGTTTGACCGTAAATGTTTGGACCGTAAACAAGGAGGCCGACATCCGCTGGTGCATCCAGAATGGTGTTGATATCATCACTACCGATGACCCTGTACTCGTAAAGAAGATTGTCAAGGAGATGTGTCCTAAGCAGAAGAAATAATTGATATCTAAACAGAAAAACATCGGAATAAGCCGAGTGGCGAAACTGCGTTTCGAAACTCGGCTTATTCAAAGAGTCTCTTAAAATGAGAAGGGTTTTCATACCACTTTTAGCTATTATGGTTACAATAGTCGCTACGGCACGGCACAGAGCTCCGCAGATTATAGCGCATCGCGGATTTCACAAAACAGAAAACGCTGCCAAGAACTCGCTCAATGCGCTTCGTGCAGCACAAGAGGCGGGATTCTGGGGCTCGGAGTGCGACATTAACCTCTCCAAAGACAACGAGTTGCTCGTAGTTCACGGAGCGTGGCATCCCAAGAAGAGTGCCTCGCCAAAGGCGCACGTTCAGCACAATACCGCAGCCGAGATTCGGGCCATTCCGCTTGAGAGTGGCGAGAGGGTGCCGACCCTCGACGAGTACCTAACCGCTTTTCGCAACTCGAGGGGGACAAAACTTATCATCGAGATTAAAAACCACGACACTCCCGATCGCGAGACCGAGGTTGTAGAGCGTGTTTTGGCAAAGGTCAAGGCGTATGATTTGGAACAGAGTGTCGAGTATATCGCTTTCAGCAAATTTGTATGCGCGGAGTTGGCTCGACTCGCTCCCCGAGGGACAAAAATCGCATATCTCGGTAGCGACATCTCGCCCGAGAGGTGCAAAGAGATTGGATGCACGGGTATAGACTACAACATCACACTGCTGAAGTTAATGCCACAGTGGATTCGTCAGGCGCACGAACTCGGGATGAGCGTAAATGCTTGGACCGTAAATAGCGAACGGAATATTCGTTGGTGCATCAAGCACAGCATCGACTACATCACCACCGACAACCCTACTCTCGCTACCGACATCATAAAAAAGCTACCGATAAATAGATAAATGTATGGATTTCAGATATAACATTGACGACAAACCAAGCATCGGAGCCATTGGTCTGTATGGTTTGCAGTGGCTGATGATTTGTCTGCCCGTAGTCCTTACAAGCACCTTCATTGCTCCGGAAGGGGAGATGGTATTCTTTACACAGAAGCTGTTTGCCATTTGCGGAGTCACCCTCATTATTCAGGTTCTACTCGGCCACCGACTGCCACTTGTTGCCGGTCCGGCCGCCGTATTGCTAATGGGTGTTATTGCCGCAGCATCGCAGGGACACGGAGCCTCGACAATATATCCTTCGATGGTTATCGGAGGTGCCTTGGTGACTCTTTTGGCCGCTGTTGGGGCGATGAAGTACATCCAAAAGATATTTACCCCTCGCATTGTGGCGGCTATCGTTATTCTTATCTCCTTTACGATGGCAAAGCCTATCGTCGGACTTATATTTGCCGATAAGGCACACGCAGGACTGGCTCTCGTATCGGCTATCATTGGCGTTGCGGTTATGGCGTGGGCAAACAAGATTTTGCGCGGCATTTGGAAGTCGATGGTGGTGATTCTTGCAATGATTCTCGGCTCGCTGTTCTACTACTGTATGACCGATTTTCCGAAGGAGTTTGTCGGTGATAGTGTTGCTCCGCAACTCATTTTGACCGAATATAATCTCGATGCAGGTGTCATCATCGCCTTTCTCTTCTGTTATATTGCGCTACTGATAAATCAGGTTGGTTCGGTGCAGTCGTTAGGAGAGTTTGTGGGTGCATCAGATATGAATCGCCGACAGAATCGCGGTCTGCTCATCACGGGCTTGATGAATATCGTTAGCGGTGCTGCAGGAGTCCCGGGACCGGTAGATTACTCGCTCTCGCCGGGTGTTGTGGCATCCACCTCATGTGCTTCGCGCTACACAATGTTACCGGCAGCAGTGGCTATGGTTGTGCTGGCGTTCTTCCCGCAGGCTGTTTCGGTCCTACTCACCATTCCGCAGCCGATTATGGGTATCGTACTACTCTACCTTATGGCTACACAAGTGGCTGCAGGATTGGAAATTATGCACTCGACAAAGGCGGTACTATCGTTTAATGACGGATTGATTCTCGGCCTTCCGATTATGCTTACGGTTGTGCTTTCGTTTGCCCCTGCCGAGGCCATGGAGGCTGTACCATCACTCCTCCGACCTATCGTCGGCAATGGCTTTGTGATGGGTATAATAGTGGTGCTGATACTCGAACACTTCGTTTTGAGAACGGAGAACGGAAAACGGAAAACGGAGAACTAAGAAGATACTTGTTGGCTGTCGCAACCACTCGACAGCCATCTTTTTTTTACAATTTATAAAATACAAAAAAAACCTAAAAACGATTAAAACTCAAAACTTTTCTGTTTTCCGTTTTCCGTTTTCCGTTTTTTGTATTACCTTTGCACCCGCGTATCAACCTCTTATAATGGGTAATTTAGCAAAATGCCTCGCAAATCGGAGGGGTAAAAACCGAGATTTGGAGGGGCAGGATTAGGTGGCAGTGACCAACTATGGTAGCGAGATTGCAGCGATAATGTTGAACGGAAACTTATAAAATTTTTGTTGCAACAATGAACAAGGATTCATTAATCAGACTCGTGAACGAGCAGATGTGGGCTAAGACTGATGCCGACATCCCTCAGTTCAGCGCAGGTGACACAATCACCGTAACTTATCGTATTGTCGAGGGAAGCAAGGAGCGTTTGCAGAGCTTCCGTGGCGTAGTTATCCAGATTAAGGGTACAGGCAAGACCAAGATGTTCACCATCCGTAAGATATCGAACGGCGTGGGCGTTGAGCGTATCTTCCCTCTCTACTCGCCACACATCGACAAGATCGAGGTTAACAAGTATGGTGTTGTTCGCCGTGCACGTATCTACTACTTCCGCGAGCTTACCGGTAAGAAGGCTCGTATCAAGGAGCGTCGTATGACCACCAAGGCAGAGTAGTAGCGCTACGAACTACAACAAAAAGAGGTGTCTTCCACAACGGAACGACACCTCAACTTTTTGTATGCAGAAGGGAGGGCATTACTCTCTCTGAGTCATTGTAACCACTTTTATACTTATTTCGTAGAGCAACCACATCGGCACACTCACCAAGGCGAGAGTAAAGGCATCGGATGTGGGGGTAATAACGGCTGCAAGAACCAAAATTACAACAATGGCGTGTTTACGATAGTTTTGCATAAATGAGGCACGCAAAAACCCCAATTTTGCAAAGAGCCAACACAGAATAGGCATCTCAAACACCACTCCAAGCATCAGAGACATACTCGTAAGGGTGGACATATAGGAGTCGAGCGATATCATATTGGCAACATCGGTGCTAACCTGATATGTTCCAAGAAAACGGAATGTGAGGGGGAATATAAGGATATAGCAGAGAGCTACTCCCACCACAAACATCAAATATCCGCACCCCACAAGCGTATAGACATAACGACGCTCACTCTTGTAGAGTGCAGGAGCAAGAAACCCCAAAATTGCATATAATATATATGGAGAGGCACAGAATAGTCCCGCAATAAAGGCTGTCTTCATATGGACAATAAACTGCTGTGCCAACGATACATTTATGAGGTTGAGAGAGAAGGGCTCAACCTCTGCGCCCGTATATTCCGCCAGCTTTGCAAAGAGTCGGTATGTAATAAAGTCGCTCTTTGTGGGTGCAAGAACAAGTTCAAAGAGCTGCTCCTTAAAGCAGAAGGCGACAACAGCAAAGAGCACGGCAACGCCAATGATTCTCATAAGCGTACCGCGCAACTCGTCAAGGTGGTCCCAAAAAGAGAGATTTTCGCCTTCCTCGCTCATTGCCTCTTCTTCTATTTATCCTCCTCCTCTTTCTTGTCGGAAATCTCCTCGTTTATTTCGTTTACTCCATCCTTGAAGGCCTTGACACCCTTGCCCAAGCCCTTCATCAACTCAGGAATCTTTCGACCTCCGAAAAGAAGAAGAATAATCAAGGCAATAATCAATATCTCGGGCAAACCGAGACCGCCAATAAATAACAACTTCATAGTGTTCCCTATTTACGTTTACAAATAATACTATTGCAAATTTAGGCTAAATATCTTATATTTGCAATACATACCCGCCAAAAATATAGATTATGAAGCGTCAAATCACACTTTCAGTTCTACTTTTCGCACTACTTACCACCCTACCGTTTGGTTTTGCAACGGCTCGCAACAAACAGGGCTACATAGTTGTAACCGACCATATCAAGGCTAAGGAGTGGCGTTCGGGAGATGTGAGCGATGCCATACAGCGCATAATCGACGAGAATCCGAACCGCACAATATTCTTCCCCGATGGCGAGTATATCATATCGAAACCGATTCTGACTCCTGCCGACCCGACAAAGAGTGTATCGCTCGAGCTCTCGGCCTACGCCATAATCCGCGCCGCCGAAGGGTGGTCGCACGACGAGGCGATGATTCGTTTGGGCGGAAAGTGTAAGGCGAACAATATTACCACCCCGGGCAGCAACTACTACCTCGACGGAGGCATTATCGATTGCAGTGGCGTAGCCAAAGGAATTTCGATTGATAGTGGCCGCGAGACGGTGGTACGAAACTGCTCAATAAAGAATACTGTGCTCGGTCTGCACATCAAACTCGGAGTAAATAGTGGCTCGTCGGATTGCGACATTTGTGGCGTAAATATCGTTGGTTGCAAGAGTGGGCAGCCCGTAGGTGTATTGGTTGAGGGCTACGATAACACCTTTACCAATATGCGTATCGGCGGCGTTCACATAGGCTTTATAATCAAGTCGGGAGCCAACTGCCTGCGCAATATCCACCCTCTCTACTACGGCAAAAATCCCGGATACGAGACAAGTTGCGGATTTGTGGATGAGCGAGGAAACAACTTCTACGACTTCTGCTACAGCGATGAGTTCGCCACAGCCTTTCTAATCAAGAATAGCAAGTTCAGCACCTACACCAACTGCTTTGCGTATTGGTACTCGAAGCGCGGAGAGAAGCACGTCGCATTTCGCGCGGAGGGCAAATTCAACTCCTGCATCACAAACCTAAACGTAGGCTTTGGGAGACACAATGCCACAAAGGTAAATGCCATTCTCGAATATGAGAAGGAGGGGGGCGAGGGTGTAATCAACAACCTCCACATTCGCGACCCACGCTTCGTCACCACTCGTACGCACGAAAAATACTCTAAGTAAAGCTATTGGTTCACCGAACGGCGCGACTCTACCAGATAGAGCGCAAGGCACATCGCGCCCATAAATGCAACCATTACAACCTTACCCAAGAAGAGACCTACGGAAATCATCAACTCTGCCATAACATTATCGTTTTAATTGTTTAACGATGCAAAGGTATGGCCGCATTTTGACAACTCTTGTCAAAAGACGATGTTTTTTGGGTAAAAATAGCACAAAATATATAGCAACTCTTTTTTACACAACACAACTATTTGATAACAAAGATAATAAAATGTTCAACCGACAACAATGGAGAAGATAAACGACAAGTAAGAAATATTTTATTATCTAACTGAAATAATATTTGACTCTCTACTTTTTTTGCTATCTTTGCGGCTTATTGTGATATTTATCACAAAAATAGAGTCAAAACAGATAAATTTTACACAAAAATAGATGGACAAAAAGGATTATTCGTATCGTGGATGGCTTCTGTTGCTTGCGGTGATTATTGCTACAGCTGCACTCAATTTTATACCGCCTACCGAGGTCTTCGGCCTCAACACAAAACAGGTGGACCTACTATCCCAACTGCGAGCAGAGCCGGAGAGCGAGGGTGCTGAAAACTCCCCTGCCGAATACACCCCCGACTTTGCGGCACTCGAGCAGGAGCTCGCAGCTGCAGAGGTCGAGCTTCCGGATTCGGTGCAGAATTTGGCACCAATACGCTACGAGTGGATTGTAGCTCCCGATACGCTCAAGGAGTCGAGGGAGCTATTTAGCGAGCACCTCCAGACGATGAATATCAAGGCCGAGCACCAGGTGCCCATCGAGGACTTCGACACCACAGGTTCAAGCCCCCTCAACCGTTTTATCGGCAAACTTATCGACGGCAAGGGTGTCCGCATTGCAGTTCTTGGAGACTCATTCATCGAGGGCGATATCATTACCGTCGATTTGCGCGAGCGACTTCAAGAGCTCTTTGGAGGTCGTGGCGTAGGCTTTGTTCCTTGCGCCATTCCATTCGACCTCTATCGCACAAGCGTACGCCGTCAGGTTTCGGGCTGGGATGCCTACAGTCTGCTCAACAAGGGCAACACTCCGTCCTCCTATCGCGACAAGTTCTTTATGTCGGGGTATCTCGCGGCAGGCCATAGGGGCTCGACAGCCCGCTGGCAAGTTGCAGATGTCAAACCTCATCTCGACTCGTGTAGTCGTGCCCGTATTCTCGTAACTTGCCGAGATACCTGCAATATCGAGCTCACTCTAAACGACACGCTGAAACACAATGTAGGAATCTCGGGCGCAGACTATGTCCGAGAGTTGTATGTCGAAGCTCCTATCAATTCGATAAAGATGCGTGTGCTCAGTGGCAATGTTCTATGTCACGGCTCCTCGATAGAGGGCGGACAGGGAGTTACGGTGGACAACTTCTCGATCCGAGGAAACAGCGGTTTTGCAATTTTTGGTTCGAGCGTGGCAGCCAACCTCCAGATTGACAATATGCTCGGCTACGACCTCGTCGTACTACAGTATGGCCTTAATGCCATTCAACCCGGACAGAGAACATTCGGCAACTACCAGAAGAGGCTCTGCGATATGATTACCTACTGCCAGCGCAGCTTCCCAAATGCCGCCATATTGGTTCTCGGCGTGAGCGACCGTGCAGTGAAGCGCGACGGAAATTGGAGTTCGATAAAATCGGTCGAGTATATGGGCCCATACCAGCGCAAGGCTGCTCAGATTTGCGGAGTATCGTTCTGGGAGTTGGGAAAGGTGGTAATGTCGTACGGCGGTATCAACGGATTTGTAAAGAATGGCTGGGCTGCCGGTGATCATATCCACATCAACTTCAAAGGTGGAGCCCGCATTGCCGCATCGCTCGCTCAGGCGATACAGCAGCGCGCATACGATATGCTCGTAAAACGCGAGAGCAAGGATCTTACAAAACCACTTCAGATTGTACCAAAGGAGCTGATAAACTTCGACCTGACCGAGGATGACTTCTGTATGCCCGATATTCTTCTCTTAGGCCAACCGAAGGCTCAATCCGAGCCGGCAAAGGAGGTAGAATCGACCAAGCCGAACGAGGCCGGGGAACAGAACACAGAGAGTGCCGAAAAGGGAGACTCCGAAGAGCCTAAGAACGAACCGAAAGAGGGGGAAAAGGGTAAGGAGAATAGCGAATCATCGAAAGAGCCGATAGAACAGAAAGAGTCGAAAGAGGCGGAGGCCAAACCCGAGAAGCGTGATGCCGCGGTTGTCCCTGCAACAGAGGGCTCGAAAGAGCAGGTCGAACTACACTCCGACTCCAAGTCTGAGGTTGTAGCCGAACAAGAGAAACAGGCCGAACAAAAGGTTGAAAAGGAGCAGAAGGAGTCAAACATCGAAACAAAGCAGGAGTAATGGATTTTTTCAAATTTGACGAACACATCTGGGAGCGCTTACTTGCACTTCTGCAGTATGACGCTATGTCGCCAATGACCCTCACAAGCGGATTCTTCCTCTTGGCTTTCCTTCTATTCGGCATTGGATATATGGCGGTACGGCACAAAGTTACCCTGCGTACCCTCTACGTAATACTCGTATCCCTCTACTTCTATTATAAGGTATCGGGAATATTCGTCCTACTTCTAATAGGTATCGCCATCAGCGACTACCTTATAGGTAATCGTATAGCACACCGCAGCAAACTCGGCAAAACTTCAAAATGGTGGGTTGCGCTCAGCATCACTATCAATGTAGGAATTTTGGCATACTTCAAGGCCGGCGGATTTTTGGAACATACTTTGAACGAGCTTATCGATGGGGCATATATTAACCTCGGAGCCATAGCAATACCTACAGGTGTCTCGTTTTTTATCTTTCAGTCCATATCCTACATTGTAGATATTTCGCGCGGCACCATCGCTCCGGTAAAGCGATTTATCGACTACCTCTTTCTATTGAGTTTCTTCCCCAAAATTTTCCTGGGCCCACTCGTTCGCAACAAAGATTTCATTCCGCAAATCGAGAGCAACAACCTCATCGTAACACGCGAGGATATTGGTCGTGCTGTCGCCCTTATTGCACGCGGTCTATTCAAATATGCCGTGTTGGCGAAGGCTATCGACTCGCTAATCCTTATCCCGGCAACGGCAGGCGACTTTGGAGAGGGGGGAATGATAATGCTTGTATCGCTCATCTCATTCGGTATTCGCCTCTACTGCGATTTTTCGGGATACTCCGATATCGCTATCGGTATCGCACTTGTTATGGGCTACAAGTTGCCCGACAACTTCGATGCGCCATTCAAATCGGCTACAATAACCGAATTTTGGAGACGCTGGCACATTTCGCTCTCGACCTGGCTACGCGACTATGTGTATATCTCGCTCGGTGGCAATCGCAAAGGTCGCACACGACAGTACTTCAACCTTGTGATGGTGATGCTCGTATGCGCAATGTGGCACAAGGTAAATATGCCCTATTTGGTGTGGGGATTGATGCACGGTTTGGGACTTGCCCTCCACAAGATGTGGCTTACCTACGTGCCAAATTCAAAGGTGCTGGGCAAAGATATGAAAACTGCATGGCGCATCCCTGCCACAATCTTCACATTCATATTTGTAACAGCCTCGTGGCCAATGATTTGCCGCGACGATTGGAGTGGAGTTTTTGAAATCTACAGCCGCATTTTCAGCGGATTATCATTTGCGGATTTGGTGGCAATGGCCCACCAAGCGGGCTTTGGCCTTGTATTGGTGCTTGTCGGCTACATCATCCACTTCCTGCCCAAACAGTTTAACGACTTGGCAATAAAGGCACTTACCCGCACAGGATTTGTGGGCCAGCTGGTTGTTATGGTTGTGACAATATGGCTTGTAATGCAGTGCCGGCTAATGCTCGCCGGCGATGGCGGAGGCCTCCCTGTCTATGCTGCATTCTAACTGAGTATAACTTCAAAAACAGAAGCGAGGAGTTTGTAGCTCCTCGCTTCTGCATATGTTATGGGCAGAATCTACCTCCTGACCGACCTATCCATACTCGGCTCCCTCTCCCAAATCAGCGATGTCAAATCGTAGATATAACACTTATCGAACTCCTCGCCATTCTCATGCACTGCAAATACGCCCTCATTTCCATCGGCCGAGTAAATGCGGATACTAACATTTCCCGCATCGACCAGCACCTTGATTGTTCCATCATTACACATATAACCAACGAACTGCCTCTCATCATCGATATATGGAGATGTCGGATCGAAACTCTTCAACACGCAAAACGGACTACTCATATCCGTCACCACCGTCTCTAGGCCCCCATACTCCTTAATATCAAAATTAGATATTGTGCAACCGTCAATATTCACCACATTAGGCATCTGATAAACCTCATATTGCTGGCCATAGTATGAGGCAACTATCGCCCTATCCGTATTCATAGACTCACTACCCGATAGAGCTACGCCCACAATAAAGAGCAGAGGTGATACCACAGCCACAATAAAATCGCCCCTTCTCCAACGTCCGGCCTTAACAGAATTACCCTTCTTACAGCAGAGAACAATAAGCCATATTGGTCCAATCAGAGGGATAAGAAATAGTAACAGCTGCCATCCACTCTTACCTATGTCGTGCATTCGTCGCACTATCATTGCCAACGATGGAACAAATAGAGCAATACTCACTACACCCGAGACTATAAGGTAGGTAATAGGTCCAAATAGAGCGAAGAAGAGTAGCCCCATATTGATAAACATATTTACCAATATCCAAGCCCAAAACTCCCAGCGACTTACACCACCACCAAAATCGGCATAGTGCTTCGAGATAACAATCCACCAATTCTTTGTATAGCCTCTGTTAGCCGCCTTATTTTTGGCTACGCGTCTGTTTTTGAGGTCCGAAGTACTCCTCTTGACAGCAACCTCATCCACCACCTTGTTTTTTGTATTCAATATCTCTTCCATAATTTCAACAAGTTCTATTTTATAGCAGGTTGAGTTCTACGCACAAACACCAACCATAAAAGCTCAGCTTCGGTATGCCACAAAATTACTAAACATTATCCGAAAGTACAAGAGATTTATTTACCGGGTTACTTCGAGTTGCCACGTGGCCAATCTCCTCATTGTATCAAACGAAGATTCGGAACACTCATCTCTATATTGAAGGACATCGGCGGCATACTCCATAAGTGCGGCTGCAAAGTCGTAGGAGACTTTGGCCTCGGTACTATCCTCGGAATAGTTGATGTATCCCAAAATCCACTCATATATTCCATTTGGGACATCCTCAAAATAGTATCCACGCTCATCCCCCGAGACATTAGGCTCAAGGTGCATATCGAAGACGCGGAAGTCCACCTCGAGAGCATCGATGTCAATGCCGAAATATCCCTTCCATATCTCCTTCATTCGGTCGTTATCTCGGCAAGCCTCGGCACGCATTCTCGTAACACCATTCTCCTCTATAAACTCCCTTATATCCTCCTCGGTATAGTCATCATCCTCCTCACAGCCAATCATATAGGCATTAGGAAGGCTACCTTTAAGCAATACATCCCACGCTTTTGTTATATAGTAGATAGGCACAGCATACACACCACCTTTCACTGCGGTTAGTAGGTTTTTATCAAACTTGCCCTCCTTGATTCTCTGCTCGAACTTTCGAGGATGAATCGCACAGACTTGACTAACGCTTATATAGTCGGTTGCACTCTCCCACTCCTCTTGACGCTTACGCTCCTGCTCCTGTTCAATGAGCATCTCCACCTGCCATTCAAATCGCCGACGAGCCTCCTCTAAATTATCGCCAGCATATGGCATTACTCCCCAATCGGGGATAGCGTAAGGTTGGGTCGGATTGTCGGGAGTGTAGATATATCCATAGTATCTATTGCGGTCTTTATAGTTAATCCATACCTCCGATTTGTATCCTTTATACTCAAATTCGGCTATAACCTTCTCGTTTGCCATATCGATAATCTTTTACCATTATTTCAAACAAAGTTACAAATATTTTAATAAACAGATGTCAAAAATAAGAGAAATCAAATCGAGTTAATTCCAAACTATCTGCAAAGATTATCGCATATTATTGAAAGCGGGGCGATGTTTTCCGAAACCTGTGTCCAAGTTTTCGGTTGTTGGTTTCAAATAGGTTTGTGAATTTTGTCTATTCTACATAGACAGAGGATGGACAAACATAGACAAAACCGCCACGGAACGCTGCCAAACCAAGCGTATTTATACGAAAAAAAGGACGGAAATCGTTGTGATTTCCGTCCTTCGTACCCCCTCAGGGTTGAACATTTATTACGATAGAGCGTACTGTGGCAGGGATTTTTATTTTTAACTCACCACTATCTCTCACAATTTTGTCTATTGTATAGACATCGTTGTTCAGCCATCAAATATAGTAGTGCAATAGCAACTTTCTTGTAGATTTAAGGTGCAATGAATAATTGAATAAGAGTGAAATTATTTCAAAAAATCTTTTAATTCAAAAAAATGCACTATCTTTGTGAATAGATAATAAAATGATTTGTTTGGCAGTATGAAAGAAATATACAATGCTATCAGTAGCGAGGGCTTCTCTGAGCAAACAATCGAGATTATTGATAACTACATAAAGCAGATAGTCAATGGCAAAACAGATCTTACTCAGTTCAATCAAAAAGAGCATGGAGGACTCTGCTGTGCAGGTGAGGCGTTCATTGGGTCGTATCTCGTATGCGACTACGCACAGTCAAGCCTTTCAGCAAGCGAAGATGTTGGAGCAGGCAAAGCAGGCCCAGCAAATTGGCAAATAGACGAATTGCAGGAGAAGTTAGTTGAACAATGGGCGACAGCGAAAGGCCTATGGTTTGCTAATGCTATTTCCGATATCGAATCAGAGTATGGACCGATGATTGCTCAGGGAGCAGAGTCTATGGTCTATTACAAAGACAGAGATACTTCGGTCGTAAAAGTTCGCACCTCAATCTATGCGACTTTGGGAAGAGCGATGGAATCTATCGTACTCCACAACACATTGTTCCCCGAAACTCCTATGACCGTAATTGGTTTCACCCGTGACCAAGACGGCTTGTTTCGCACAATCTGCACACAACCTTACGTAGGCTGCAAACGACTTGCTACAAAGTCGGAGATAGACGCAATGGTTGCAGCGAAAGGATTTCGCGACAATGGCGACGGCAACGGAGTAAACTATATCGGAGACCACCTCCATTTGGAGGATATGCACCCTGCAAATGTTTTTATCGACACTATCTCCGAAACTCCAATCTGCATTGATTGCATTGTGAAATTCATTAGGAAGTAATTATCAACCCAGTACACATTAAAAGCGGCCTTTATGAAGGCCGCTTTTAATATCTAATAAGCTAAGACTATATTTTTAAGGATTATGCACTGTTCTACAACTTCCTTTATTAGTTGGGAAATTATAATTTTGAATAATGTCCTATTTTTATTATATTTGTAAAAAATAAAGGCAATGAAGGATGATATTATAAGGTTAACAGAAAAGCAAATGAACTCAAATTATCATAAAATCAAGAATATTTTTCATTCTCAATATGATTTTATGGAGTTAAATGCTTTGCGAGATGAAATATGTAGGTGCATTGTTTGTGGCTTTTCTCAGGCAGCTCTCACTCTTACTAATACATTGTTGGAATTGACGACAATCTCAGTTGTGGACAGAGCACAAAAACTAAATATATATATGGACACAACAAAGATAGACAAGAAACAATATGGTAGCAGTGACTCCAACCTGGGTTATCGCATAGAAATGTTATATTATGGTAGAATAATATCCGAATTGCAGCGAGAAGATTTGCACAAATGCAGAATATGGCTTCGTAATACTTTTTCTCACGCCGACCTTAAAAGTGTAGGAAAAGAAAAGATGTCTATCGAAATTTTGAATTTAGACGAACAAACAAAAACAGATTGCACTAAAAGTCTATTAGATCTATCGATGCTTAAAGGTATAGCATTCCAAATGTCGGCAGAAGAGAATTACATAAATTACTTCCTTTATGTTGATAACTTTATTAGATCTGTTGAATTAAAACTTCAAAACCATGGCAGCTGATATCTACCTATCCCCACGAAAAATATTGGAGCATCTTTGTTTGCTGGAAGAAAAGATTCCTCGTAAATCAAATGAGCCCTATGTTCCGACAAGTAAAATTTTAGTCAGTGAATCAGCTTTGGTTAAAGAGGCTAGACAAATGCTATCACATGTAGGATTTGGACACTATATGCCAATTTGTGAATTCACGTCATTAAAAGAGGGAACCGCCGGTTGCGTAGAAATGGGTGGAGATTCAAACTATTTTGTAAAAATCAAGATCGATGAAAAGTATCGTTATAATACAGATGCAGTATTGGCTATATTGGCCCATGAAATTTGCCACAAATTGATATATTTTTATGGTATAGATTTCCCGGCAACTCCCATTGAAAACGAAATATTCACAGACTTTTGCACATTGTATATAGGTTTTGGAAATTTAATAATAAAGGGGTACAATACTACTAGTTATGATTGGCAAGATAAGGTGACCACAACCCATATTTTGGGATATCTCGAATATCAAATGTATGTAGACACCTATGAAATCATTAGATGTGTATATGGTGGATACGAACCACTAAAAGATGTTTCTGTAGGTTGTATAGATATTTTTTTACAAGATGCACTAAAACAATTTGCCAATACCGAAAATAAAAGATCCTTAATAATAGATAAATTGAAAGAAAAGGAGTTTGACTTGTCTTCACTGAATCGAGATATGCTTGTATTAGAGCAATTGCTAAATATATGTTATACGGGCAACAAAGAAATTATTCAGCATTACAATGATATTGCAAATAACAGCGGTCTTTTTATACAGTCTGATGGAATGCAGAACAAAATAAAAGTTCTAAAGAGTCTATACGATTTAGATGTTGAAGAAAAAGAGATGGCAAATATTAAATTTGTATTAAAACATATCGAGGGAAACATAATCTCTTTGTGGAATCATTATGCGATAATGTCAAATGACATCAATTGGGGTATTGTTAAATGTCCAAATTGTGGATATATGGCTCAAAATATTAATAAGGATAATGAGGTTTCTTTAATACGATGCTACAAATGCCATGTTATATTTGCGCACAATTCTACCCCTATCAGCATCGCAAAATGGAATAAAGGTCTAAATGATTTCATAGATGAACAAGACTATCTATTACAAAAAGGGAAAGAAGATATGTGGAATAGCATGCCTATTGTATTAAGGTGGTTAACCAAAAAATATCTATCTTGAAAAAAGAAGAAATCGTAACTGTTTCCTATTCTGCATGTGTGTATAAAAGGTGAGTAAAAAACGGAAATTTTCGGACAACTCTCGTATTACTCACCGGGAGGTATCTTTCGGGAGCACAAATCGGGGGTTAAAGTAGACAACGAATAGACAAATAATAGACAATGTAAGAAGCACGGCTTATTGGTCAAAATTAGTACATAAAATCGGGGCAATTGATTGATTTTTATATATTTGCACTATTTGCGTTAGAAATGGATAAAAAGTTTGCCCAAAATGTGGGCATCGTACCCTCGTCAGACACGGCTACAACGGGGG
>JAZQIS010000038.1:0-5545 GCA_045541235.1 Alistipes sp. | reverse complement strand
GACCATTTCAAAGAGTTTGTGAAATGGTATCTCTTTCTGCAAAGCAATCAGGGAAAGGCAAGCAAAAAATAGGGCGAGAAATACTACGTTTCTCGCCCATCTTTTATTATCTAAAAAGCGCCACTTTTGGCATCATTACCTTTTTTATTGGCTATTAGCCGTTAGCCACTGGCTAATTTCTATAACAAGTTGCCAACCTAAAACCTCAAGGCATTGAGTTTATCCTGAACATCGCCAAGTGGATCCTGCGGACCAACAAGGGTCTTCATCCTTCGCTTGGAGCCACCGAGGCTACGCAAATTGTATGTGAAGCGTACAAGATAGGTCCTTCCCAAAACCTTATTGTAGCGCAACTGCGAATAGCTCGCAATAACATAACGGCCAAACGAGGTATTCTGATTGAGAATATCATTTACGCACAACTCCACCTCGCCAAGACCATTTAGCACTTTCTTTCCTACTGAGAGGTTCCACAGAGTAAAATAGTCGTCGAAGTTGTGGGTAAAGACCTTGAAATGGGTGAAATTGACCGAGGAGGTTATCGTAAAACCCAAAGGCAACACCGCCTTGATATTACCTCGCACATACTGCATAAAGTATTGGTTGTTGAAGCCCGAGATAGTACTATCGTTATAGCTGTAGCTACCTCGCCAAGTGACCATAAAGTCGAGATTTTCGGATATATTACTGCCGAGAGTGACCTGCGCATAGGCATTGAGATTGTGCATAAGCACATTATCACCCTTGGCTATAAACTTATAATCTTGGTTAGGATCGACAATCTCTTCAGGCTTCAAATCGGCCGATACAACCTCCATCGGAATATCCGAATAGGTACCACCCAACACCATATTCAGATTCGAGCGCAGATGTTTCATAGGCAGTCCTAACGAGGTACGGAACTCGTACGACCAATAGCCGTCAAGGTTTACCTTCTGCGACAACTGTATAGGATTATAGGTGGCATAGTGCCACTCACCATTAGTGCCGATATAGTCGGGGAGTCTTATCTTGCCGGGCTCGTATGCAACCTTAAAGCCTACATAATCCTGCACGTGTTGTACCTTGCCCATAACCATAAAGGTTGTACCGAAACGCGACGATACATTGGTATAGCGGACAAAGAAGTTGTGCTCCTGCGACGGTTTCAAATCGGGATTTCCGACCGAGAGGTAAGAGCTATTATTAACATTGTACATATCGTTCAAATCCCAAATACCGGGCATTCGCAACCTCGAATTGAGCGAAGCACGAAGGCTATGCTTATTGTTTGCCGCAATATTGAGTGTGGCATTATAGAGGAATCGCTGATAGTGGGTACGCTTGACGGTTGGCTTTTCGAGCAGTCGTCCCGGAACACCAAAATAGGAGACATCCATCGTGATATCACGATAACGTACATTTACCGAGAACCAATTTCTGCCCTTTCCGTAGCGCATACCGGCACTCGCCTCGTGGAACCAATAGTCACTCGTATATATCGACGAACTCTTTGGCTTAATCTTCTCGTCGAGAGGTGTATAGGTATCGTCCGTAGTGTAGTTATAGATATCGCGAGTACGCTTCTGATAATTAGCCTCGTAGGATAGATTGACAATCACCCATCGTCCGATTCGCTCTCGGAAGGTCGTCTGGAAGTGACACTGCGCCGTAGATTGGTCGCTGTCGTTACGCGAATAGGAGTATGTTCGCAGGGCATCTATAGGTTGCGTTCCCGAATAGGAGTTGTAGTTACGCCAACTCACATTGTCGTTATACCTTGCATTTGCAGCCACCAACAGCGCTCTTCCCCTCTTGAGGAAGTTGTAGTTATATTGAGCGTTAAGGGAGAGAGTATGAACCTCGCTTCGTCCCTCATTATAACTTGGATAGAAGCGCGGAAGCGGCCTATCTTTCTCGGGTACAGACTCCGACCATCCGCTACGCATTGATGTTGTATCCTGCTGATTTATGGAGAAGTTATTTGTGTATGAGTAGGATGGCGTGAGGAGCAGTCGCTGACGCTTGGCCACCTTCCACGACAAACGACCACGAAAACGCAAATCTATCTTGTTCGGATTGGCAAATTGGTCGTAGTGAATTGTATCGAGCTTTGCAGGACGGTTATACCAACGGTCAATGGTAAATTGGTTGTTGGTATTGCTATGGTTAAAAAATACGCTACCATCAAATCGAGCTCTCTTACGCTTACCCCACTTATCCGAGTAGTTCACCGCAAAAATCTCGGTATCGGCAACTCCGGATTGGCGATTGACAGAGAAGGATGATGACGCATTCGAGCGATTTGTGGAGCCAGACATTGAGATACCTTCATCCGAAAGATTCTGTTTATTGAGGTTGTTCGCCAGAGCCATAATCGCAATACGAGTGGAGCCCCTAAATATATTGAGAGCACCACCGGCCGAGTATCGCCCCTTTAGCTTGTCGGAATAAAGACCGATACTACTCTTAACGGGCGTTCTGTCGCTACCCAATCCGCCTGCAGCGTGCACCTTACCGAACTCGCTATGCGAGAGTGAACTCTTGGTCGTAATATTCAGCACCTTACCTCCGCGACCATCATCCACACCCGTAATTTGTGAAGCCTCACTCATTCGGTTGTATATCTCGATACTCTCGACAGCCTGTGCCGGAATACTCTGCAAAACCTGCTGTACTCCGCCTCCAAAGAACTCCTCGCCATCGACGTATATCTTAGTAACCACCTCACCCTGGGCCTCAATTCTTCCATTATTGATAGATATTCCGGGCAACTTACGCAATAGTGCCTCCAACTCGGCATCCACCGTCACCTTAAACTGCGACGCTGTATAGCGCAAGGTGTCGCCCATAATCGTTGCTCGCGGTACAACTACCTCCTTGACGACGGCGGCAATATTGATGGCATCCTGCTCCATCACCATATCGCCCAATCCGAGAGGCAACGCATCAACCTTGATACGTCGTTCATACTCCTTGTAACCGAGAAATGTAGAGGTTAATTTATACTCTCCGCGAGGGAGTGGGGATGATTTGAAATAGCCCCCGTATCCTGTTATACAGTTTCTACGGAAGAGCGAGTCGCGAACGGAGGTGAACTCTACAATCGCACCGACGACTCCCTCTTTCGTCTCTGCATCGAAAAATCGTCCACTAACCACAGCACTCTGTCCCCACACCACAAGGCATGAGAAGATTGCTACAAAGAGGGTTAATAGACGACGCATAATAATAATTTGTGGGTTGTTGGGCCATCGGCCTTTGCTGCCTTAGCCCCTTATATATTAAATAAAGGTAGGTGGCAATAATCCACCTACCTTTGATATAGAGATATTAGTCCTCCAACTTAGCGCACAAGAACTCACGGTTGAGGCGAGCAATGTGAGCAATGCTAATCTGCTTAGGACACTCTGCCTGGCAAGCACCTGTGTTTGTACAGTTACCAAAGCCGAGTTCATCCATCTTTGCAACCATAGCCTTTGCACGACGTGCGCCCTCAACGCGGCCCTGAGGCAACTTTGCAAGCGAAGATACACGAGCAGCAACGAACAACATTGCCGAACCATTCTTACAAGTTGCAGCACAAGCTCCACAACCAACACAAGCTGCGGCATCCATCGACTCGTCGGCATCGGCCTTTGGAATTGGAATAGCGTTTCCGTCAGGTACCGAGTTTGTACGTACCGAAACGAAACCCCCGGCCTGGAGAATCTGGTCGTAAGCACCACGATTTACTACGAGGTCTTTGATTACAGGGAACGCTGCCGAACGCCATGGCTCAACGGTGATGGTAGCACCATCCTTGAACTGACGCATATAAATCTGGCAAGTTGTTACAGCCTGCGATGGACCGTGTGCGTGGCCATCGATATGCAACGAACACATACCGCAAATACCCTCACGGCAGTCGTGGTCGAATGCTACAGGTTCCTCTCCTTTATGTACGAGGTCGTTGTTCAAAATATCGAGCATCTCGAGGAACGAGGTATCCGACGATACATTCTCTACCTTGTACTCCTTGAATGCACCCTTCGATTTAGCGTCTTTCTGACGCCATATTTTCAATGTGAAATTCATAATTCAAATTCTAAATATTAAACGTCAAAAAAATTAGTCCTTGTAGTTACGCTGTGCGCGGTGTGTAAACTCGTAGTCGAGTGGCTCCTTTGTAAGCTCCGGAACCTCGTTCTCGCCCTTGTACTCCCAAACCGAAGCATAAGCAAACTGATCGTCGTGACGAAGAGCCTCTCCCTCCTCTGTCTGGTGCTCCGAACGGAAGTGACCACCACACGACTCCTCACGATTGAGTGCATCGCGAGCCATCAACTCACCAAGTTCGAGGAAATCGACAAGACGCAAGGCCTTCTCCAACTCAACATTGAACGAATCGGCTGTACCAACAACCTTAACATCCTGCCAGAACTCCTTGCGAAGAGCCTGAATCTCTACGATAGCCTTCTCCAAAGACTCCTTTGTACGTGCCATACCCACATTGTCCCACATAATAAGGCCAAGACGCTTGTGAATATCATCAACCGACTGCTTACCGTTAATCGAGAGCAACTTGTTAATCTTCTCGACAACAGCCTTCTCTGCCTCCTCAAATGCAGGAGTATCGGTCGAAACCTTCGGAGCCTGAATCTTCTTCGAGAGGTAGTCGCCAATAGTGTATGGCAATACGAAATAACCATCAGCCAAGCCCTGCATCAACGCCGAAGCTCCAAGACGGTTTGCACCGTGATCCGAGAAGTTTGCCTCGCCAATAGCATACAAACCTGGAACTGTAGTCATCAGGTTGTAATCAACCCAAATACCACCCATAGTGTAGTGAACAGCAGGGAATATCTGCATTGGCTCGTCGTATGGATTAACATCGGTAATCTCCTTGTACATATCGAACAAGTTGCCATAACGCTGCTTAATAACATCCTTACCCAAACGCTCGATAGCGGTCTTGAAGTCGAGGAATACAGCCAAACCTGTCTCGTTTACACCGTAACCTGCATCGCAACGCTCCTTGGCAGCACGCGAAGCAACGTCACGAGGAACCAAATTACCGAATGCAGGGTAACGACGCTCCAAGTAGTAGTCACGATCCTCCTCAGCAATCTGCGATGGCTTCAAAGTGCCCTTGCGCAAAGCCTCAACATCCTCCAACTTCTTTGGAACCCAGATACGGCCATCATTACGCAACGACTCCGACATAAGGGTCAGCTTCGACTGCTGTGTGCCGTGAACAGGGATACAGGTTGGGTGAATCTGAGTGAAGCAAGGGTTTGCAAAACCTGCACCCTTACGGTAGCACTGGAAGGCTGCCGAACCATTCGATGCCATAGCGTTAGTAGAGAGGAAGAATACATTTCCGTAACCACCGGTAGCGATTACCACAGCGTGTGCACCGTGACGCTCAATTTCACCTGTTACGAGGTTACGCGCGATGATACCCTTAGCCTCACCATCCTCGATAACGATATCGAGCATCTCGTGACGAGTATATGACTTAACCGAACCTGCTGCAATCTAAGTCGGATCGTAGCCATGTCGTTCTGTGAGCCAAGGAGTTGAA
>JAZQIS010000037.1:0-12434 GCA_045541235.1 Alistipes sp. | reverse complement strand
ATAGAGAACTTTCCACATCCCAATGGAAAATCAAACTATCTTGCGGATCGTAGTATTTGCATACATCATCACTAAACTTCCTATGTAGCCATGGTAAGTAGCAAAATTCATATCCAAACAACTTGAAATACTCACATATGTAGTTGTGGTAGGGAATGATAAAATCGTTCACCTCCTCATTGTATTCGTTCTCTACATAGATAATTTGCTTGGGGTCAAATTCAAACGGTAACCCTTTAAGTCCGAGTGTGTATTTCATAGTCGCATACTATTTTGCAATCCAAATATACAAAAATTTAGAGACTCGGCAATGCATTGAATACTTTTTTCATTTTCTGCAAGCCTTGCAGAGCCAAAATATTTGGTGGCGAGAAAAAGAACGCCTACTTTTGCACTGTCGGAATCGCTTCGAGCATTCCTAACCTCAGCGAGATTGATTCGCTGTTTAGGAGGTATCAAAGCAACCGACTAATTTGCAGACACCGTGCGTAGGAACAAGGTCCGGCAGGCCATTGTGGCTCCCGACTAAGCGCTATTCAGAGTTGGGCTGTGTTTTAACATTGGGTGGGCGAATATCTATTGGCGACCGTACTCGATAACTCGGCACAATAGAAGGGAGGGAATTAAGAGAATGAACTATGGATAATGTTGTTGTCTATTATGAATCTTGGCAGATGCAGTGTTGCGGCGAGCCATTTGGTGTTGGCGATACCGTTTCGTGGCGAGTAGCACTAGGCTCGGAACATAGAAGCAAAACATCGTGGAAGTATGATTTTATAGAAGATCACCACTGTTTGTACGACGACTCAAAATACCGCATCACAGGGCGAGTTGAGCGAATAGCAATGGAATTTTCCTATAAAGAGGAGAAGGGTAATATTGTGGAGTATGATAAAATACCAAAGCAACGGGTCGAGGTTAAAGGCATGGTTGATGGTTGGGATTTCCCTGAGAATACATACGATTTTGGCTATTATATAAAATTATCAAATGTAAAATTGGAGTTGGCAAAAGATAATGAATAGATAAAACAATGCAAAGACGGGGAGCCCCCCCCTCTGGAGGGGCTATTCTCTGTCGGGGCCATCGCAATAACGGATAGGTAGCCGTTAGACTTCACTTGATATTGGAGCAATAGTGCCAATCTGCGATGGCCATTTTTAGAATAGTTAGGTTCTTTACATAATAAACATCTCACGTCAGCGAGATTTTTTCGCTGTTGGGGTGTCTGGGTCATCGGGAGTAGAAAGAGGAGAACGATAGTTTCTTTTGTCGGCGTTACAAAAGGAGAGTGTTTAAGTACTGCGAACATCCTCGGTAATTGCCGATACGCTGTGCTTGATACCGCAGAATGCGGCAATTGTCCTCCAATGACCTTTTTTTGACAAGTGTCAAGAGTCTTGGCAGCTGCACTTGCGAGTGTGAGGGATAAGCCACCCCTCCTTCGACACCCATAAAAGGCTATCGAATATTGATCGCAATTGGGGCGGTTGAGAAGTGGCGATAGTCAGGTCGGTTGCCGAGTATATAGGTGCGAATTGTCGCTTCCCGAAATCGGCCCGGCAACCATTTGATATATTCAAGAGGCGTTAATGGTTTACCACTTAGACGCGCATTGCCCTCTTGAATTAGACTCTCGGATGATGGATTGTGAGAATCCGCGTCGTCCATCTCGCCGAGAGTCGTTTTTTTAGGAAATTATACCGGCAGATGGGCGGATACCGAGCAAGGCAAACCGATTGTTGTCGTTGGTAGGTTTGCTCGAACCATTAAGAGGAAACAACTCCTCAATCTGCGATGTCGGATGCAGACTGCCGGGTTATTTAGCAACTGCGGTTGTTGGCAGATTGCACTCCTTGTACCGAAGCCGCAGACTCGGGTGGCAAGGTCGCAAATATAAGGAAGGTGAACGATAGATGTGGTTAAGTCCTGCGGAGAGCCTTCCGAATGTAGGGCAATCTGCGTGATAGGGGCGAAGATGCGCCATAAGTGATTAAGTTCTGTGAAATCTTTCCCCTATCGTTTTTTTAGGTGGAGTGCGCCTCCGTTAGGCCTTGACGCTGCGGTTTGAAGGGCGCATTTCCCACCTTTTTGAAGAGGTGCGGTGGCAATTATGCTGAAGAGAGCAATGTGCCGCAAAGTGTTGCTCTCTGTGATGCCACAATAGTTTCGGCAGACTATTTAGCCGTAGTATAGCGGCTACGCACCATTCATATAAGCCAATATTTGGAAGTAGATGGGTTCCATCTTCCACATTAGCAATACCTTGGTGAATAATACTGGTATTGACATTGGCTTTTTCGGCACTCGGAACGGCTGTGGCTATGGTAGTTCTCTGGGATTACTCTGCGGTTTCGGGTGCCACTTTTTCGTTCGTCCACAACTCTTTGATACAAACATTGGAGCAACAGCCTTCTAAACTGTAGGTTATACCAATAATTTCCAATCCGCCGGGGCTCGACCATCGCAGGCGAAGCGATAACTAATAGATTAATTTGAGCGTAGCGAAAAGTCCCCCTCACAGGAGGGGGGATTTAGGGGGTGGGTAACATATATATTCACGCAAAAAGAGAAGGCTCTTGACCTTCTCTTGCCGGTGCTCGACCATCGCAGGCGAAGCGATAACTAATAGATTAATTTGAGCGTAGCGAAAAGTCCCCCTCACAGGAGGGGGATTTAGGGGGTGGGTAACACACTATTCACGCAAAAAGAGAAGGCTTTTGACCTTCTCTTTTGCGTGAATCCGCCGGGGCTCGGACGGCGTAGCCGAAGAGCCGATACCTTGCAGCGCAGGGCAAAAGCCCGAGCAATAAACCACTCACTATCGGCTCAACCCGCATTAAGTGAGTAGGCACGACGGATACACAAGGGCGTTGCACGCAAATTGCGTGGTGGAGTTTGAGGTTGCAGGCATCGTGCTTGCACGAAATGGCTGATAATCGCAAACTACACACTGAAAGCAACGCCCATAATTCACAAAAAAAAGACAGCCTAAAGCTGTCTTTTTTCCGTGAATCCGCCGGGGCCCGAACCCGGGACCCCAACATTAAAAGTGTTGTGCTCTACCTGCTGAGCTACGGATTCATCGTGCCAAATAGGAGTATTCTCCGTTTTTGGTGGTGCAAATTTATAAATTATTTTTGTTAAAGCAAAATTTATTTTGTTTTTATCTCAAAAATATCATTCTGATACGCAAAATGTCAAAAATTTGGGCCTCGATGTATAACGTCACGAATTATTTATTATCTTTGCAGAACCCTCTCGCAAGAGCTAAAGGGATGTATAACGGAGTGGAAATAACTGAAGATACCAAGTATGATGAAAGATTTTGCACCTACGCAGTATGATCTGCTTTGTGTTGCCAATGGCGAAATATTCGAAGATAATGGTTGGAGCCTTGATTGCCCTACTTGCGACAAGCCGTCGCTTATTCGCGCCCAATATGCGAAAAAGCAGTTAGAGGTCTATGATGATGAGGGTTTATATAAGTATCGCGATTGGCTACCGGTTAAACGTCTGCTCAAGTGTGAAGCTACCCACGCAACATACAAGAGCGTTGGTCTTGCCAAGGTTCTCGGCTTGGAGAACCTCTATATTACATTCAACGGATATTTTCCCGAGAAGGGAGCTACGATGACTACTTGCTCATTCAAGGAGACCGAGGCTTATAGCGTTTGCGCACGTACAGATGCCGACAATGATAAGGTTTTGGTTGTGGCATCGGCAGGAAATACGGCTCGCGCCTTTGCAAAGGTTTGCTCCGAGAATAACATCAAATTGCTTTTGGCTGTACCCGAAGATAACCTCGACGCCTTGTGGTTTGATGCTCCACTTAACGATTGTGTAAAGTTGATTGCATGCGCAAAGGGTGGTGACTATTTCGACGCTATACACCTGAGCAATCTCGCTCTTAAATCGCCTATGTTCTATGCCGAGGGTGGAGCGAAGAATATCGCACGTCGAGATGGTATGGGCACAACCGTACTCTCTGCCGTAACAACTATTGGCCGTATTCCTGACTATTATTTCCAGGCCGTTGGTAGCGGTACGGGTGCTATCGCTGCATGGGAGGCGAATATGCGTCTTATCGAGGATGGCCGATATGGCACAAATCTTATGCGTCTGATGGTTTCGCAGAACGCTCCGTTCTTGCCTATGTACGACGCTTGGCGTGCCGATTCGCGTGAGATGTTGCCATATGACGACCATAAAGCTCATCGCGATGCTGCAATTATTGATGCTAAAGTGTTGTCTAACCGCAAGCCGCCTTATGGTATTGCAGGTGGATTGTACGACGCACTGAAGGCTACAAATGGCACCTTTTTGCAGGCGACAAACCTTCAGGAACAGAAGGCTCAGAGAATTTTCCAGGAGGCGGAGGGTATCGACATCCATCCTGCAGCGGCTGTTGCGTTGGCCACTCTCATCAAAGAGATTCAGTCCGGAAATATCGACCGTAAGGCAACGATTATGCTCAATGTTACGGGAGGTGGCGAGGCTCGATACAAGGCCGACAAGGAGATTTCGTATCTCAAACCAAGCCTCGTATTTCCGCTTTCGCCTGATGCCGACGAGGTAGTTGCAAAGTGTGAGGAACTGTTCAAATAGGATAAATTTCTAATTTACAACTTTAGTACCGTGTATCCAATAAAATTCAAACCGCAGCTTAAGGAGAATCTTTGGGGCGGCAAGCGTTTGCTTGACATAAAAAAGGGTTTATACTCTCGTTCGGTCGATAAATCGAAGGCCTATGGTGAGAGCTGGGATATCTCAGCCGTAAAGGGTTCAATCTCCAAAGTGGCAAATGGATTTCTTAAAGGAAACAATTTGCAGGAGATTATCGAAGTATATATGGGCGAATTGGTCGGAGATGAAGTATTTGAACAGTTTGGGCTGGATTTCCCGTTGTTAATCAAGAATTTGGACTGCAACGATACCCTATCTGTACAGGTACATCCCGACGACAATTTGGCTGCCGAGCGACACGATTCGTTCGGAAAGACAGAGATGTGGTACATAGCCGATGCTGAAGAGGGGTCGGTTATATATCTTGGTTTCAAGAATAAGAATATCACTCGTGAGGAGTATATTCGCGCAGTCGCAGAGGGTTCGGTAGCCGATATTCTGCAAGAGGTACCCGTCAAGAAGGGGGACGTATTCTTTATCCCTGCAGGTACTGTGCACGCTTTGGCGAAGGGGCTTAACGTCATTGAGATTCAGCAAACATCCGATATTACATATCGTATTTTCGACTGGAACAGAGTCGATAGCGAGGGCAAGGCTCGCGAGCTACATACTGCCCTGGCTGTAGATGCCATAGATTTTGAATCGGGAGTAGAAGAGTGCCGTCGCCCCTATTCGGCTGTAACCAATAAGGAGGTAAATATCGTTGATTGCGAGTTCTTTAAGACCGATATACTTGTGGTGGATGGTGTTGCCGAGTTGGATTACTGCAAACGAGACTCTTTTACTATATATATGTGCATTGAGGGCGATACAACCGTCACTCTCGATGATGATACATCTGAAACTCTCCGCACAGGTGAAGTTATGCTTATACCTGCTATTGCTAACGAGGTACGTATTGAGGGAAAGGCTCAAATACTTGCCACCCACCTCTAAAATAGCAATATAAGAATGAACGAGTTGCTCAATCTAACCAAGCGTTCCATCTGTGCCGGTCTTTTGATTGGGTGCGGTGGATTCGTGTACAGTATGGTTGGGGGTGTTGTCGGGGCATTTCTCTTTGCCTTCGGACTCTTTGGAGTCTTGTATGGAAGCTGGGCGTTATATACAGGCTATGCAGGCTCTTTCGTCTGGCGCGAAATGAAGGATTGGGGACGATTGTTCTATATCCTTGCCGGTAATTGGGTGGGCGTTATGGCTATGACGTTGATTGTTGCCGTGTCGAGCGAAGCAGTTGTTGCTCAGGCTAATGAGGTTGTGTCAAAGATTATTGCCGACCGTACAACCGTAGAGTGGTGGCGTATTCTCGTTCGCGCAATAGGCACCGGATTTATTATGGAGATTGCAGTGCGCTATGGACGTGATAATAAGTGGATGACCGTCCTACTTGGAGTGCCGGTATTTATCCTATGCGGACTACCCCACTGCGTTGCCGATATCTTCTACTATGGTGTCGATTTTTTGACGGCAGGAGGCTCTCCGACAGCCTATATTGTTCCTTGGTTATCGGCTATTGTAGGCAATCTTATTGGATGTAACATTCCGCGAATACTCACCGTGAAATAGAAAAAGAGTCAGGTTCCAACTCGAACTTGACTCTTCTCTTTACTGCCAATATGCGATATCGCATCGCTCCTTTGGGGCATTTGGCACATTCGGGAAGAATGTTTGTCCCGTGAGCTTCTCTATTTCGGCAACACTCAAGGCCTTTCGCTCGGGTTTTGCTGTGTGCTCAACCCAAAATCCTATACACGTCAATTCGTCCGCAGTACAACTTGTTACGCTCTTGCCCGTATCTCCCTCCTTGGTTCGTAGCAGGACCTTATAGTAGTGTGTCGGGATCGGACATCTCTTGCCTGAACCGCCCTCATCGCAAATAAGGTCGTATTCCACGTCTTTGGCGAAATGTGCGCCACTGACCACATAGAGTGTGTCTGCGCAAATCCAATCTCGCACATCGTCCTCGAGCGATTTCCATCTGCCGCGATTCAAGGTTGCAATCTGAGGTGTGACATTTGTGCCGTAGAAGGTTGTCATATTATCCTCCTGACTGCGTGTGCGATCTGCTGCTGGGAGTTGGTGTCCTCGGTCGTGCGTGGATTTGCTTGCAGCATCGTACTTATATGAATATCGTACATTTGGCTCACACTCATCGTCGATATATGAAGGGTCGTATCTCCACTTATCGTTGCGCGAGACCTCTCCGAGGTAGCAGTTGTGTAGAGGATACGCCACCCATATCGAACAGTGCTTATCCCTGTCGAAGCAGAATGAATAGTTGCGCAGAGAGTTGTTTGAGGGCAATTTGTCGTGGCAACCATAGACTAAATTCTCGCTCTCGATAGTTGCGGGCAACTCCGCCCACCCCGAGCGAGCAACTGATGTGGTAAATGAATTGTCGTTCTTGAGCCCCTCCGTTAGTGTGGTTGTCTCCTTCTTCTTCTCTTGCTTGGACGACTTTGCGCGGGCCGACACACAAATTACAATCAGTACCAATATGAGGCTCGCAGCAATGATTAGATACGATTTTTTCATCGCCTTTCGAGCTTTACAACATTCTCAACATGGTGGGTGTGCGGGAACATATCCACCGGCTGTACAGCAACAATGCGATACATATCGCTCATCAATGCAAGGTCACGCGCTTGGGTTGCAGGGTTGCAACTTACATAGACAATACGCTCGGGAGCTGCATTGAGAATCACATCAATAACAGGCTCATCTACTCCTGCGCGCGGTGGGTCGAGGATAATAACGTCGGGACGACCGTTCTTGTCAATAAAATCGTTGCTTAACACCCTCTTCATATCACCAGCGTAGAATAGTGTATTGTCAATATTGTTGATTGCGGAGTTGATTTTTGCATCCTCGATGGCCTCCGGAACATACTCGATGCCGACGACCTTCTTACAACGCTTAGCGCAGAAATTCGCTATGGTTCCCGTACCTGTGTAGAGGTCGTAGAGTGTGTCATCCTCGCGTAGCTCGGCAAATTCGCGTGTAACCTTGTAGAGCTCGTATGCCTGCTTGGAGTTGGTTTGGTAGAACGATTTTGGGCCGACCTTGAAGTGTAGGCCCTCCATCTCCTCCATAATATGGTCCTTGCCGGCATAGCAAATAGGGGTTAAATCGCCCGTTGAGTCATTCCACTTGTCATTGATAAAGTATATCGCCGAGGTAATCTGCGGGAACTCCTTCAATACAGCATCGAAGAGTGCCGAAATACGCTCTTGGTCGTTTTCGTTGAAGATTATCGTAAGCATAATATCTCCCGTAGAGGCTGTGCGGAGAATTATCCCTCGCATCAGACCCTCGTGAGCGCGTGCATTGTGGAACGAGTAGCCATTCTCTATACAGAAGGCCTTTATAAAGTTGCGGATTTCGTTCGATGGCGAAGCCTGCAAGTGGCACTCGTCAATGTCGAGAATCTTGTCGAACATATTCGGAATGTGGAATCCGAGTGCGGGCTTCGGTGCGATATCGCCCTGCTCGGCAATCTCCTCGTAGGTAAGCCAACGACGGTCGGCGAAGGTGTATTCTATCTTGTTGCGGTAGTAGAGTTGCAACTCCGAGCCAAGACAAGGACGCACCTCGGGAATCTCGAGTTTACCGATACGAACAAGTTGGTCGCACACCTGCTGTGTCTTGTAGTCGAGCTGTGTTTGGTAAGGGAGATTCTGCCACTTGCAACCGCCACACACGCCAAAGTGCCTACATACAGGCTCAACGCGATTCTCCGACTTGTGGATAAAGCGCACTACCCTACCCTCCATAAAGCGGCGGTGACGCTTGGTAATTTGCACATTGACAATATCGCCAGGAATGGTCATCGGCACAAAAATCACCACCCCTTCGTGGTGTCCCATCGCCTTACCCTCGGCTGCCAAAGTTGTTATCTCTAACCCCTCAATCAGAGGCATCGGTCCTCTCTTTCTTGCCATAGTTTTCAATCTTTGGCGCAAAGATACGAAAAAACGGAAAACGGAAAGCGGAAAACGGAAAACTTTTTGTTTTTCGGATTTCGCTTGGAGTGAAAAAACGGACCGCTGCGATTAAGTCGAGAGCAGAGCCTGCTTGCAGGCTATGCTGAGACGGAGCAGTGAAAAGCCTGCAAAGCAGGGTAAAAACTTTTTGTTTTTGGTATTCTGACACAGACAAAAAAAGGAGCGAGAATTTTTCTCGCTCCTAATTTTGCATTTTGCATTTTGCATTCTGCATTCTTATAGCTCCTTAATCGAAATTGCTACGCCACCACCAGCGGCAAGTCGCAACTTCAATTTGGTTTTTGACGAAACCTTCTGCGTAGTAACGGTATAGGAGTGCGGATTATCCATATAGTGAGCATCCTTGCCATCCGCATAGATTGTAGCCTCATACTTCTTTCCCTTCTCGAGGAAGTCGAGCGAGATAGGTATCTCGCGTGCATTCTCGTCGGTAATACCACCTACAAACCACTCGCTCTTGCCCTTTGCCTTACGCGCAGCAACGATATAGTCGCCAGGCTCGGCTGCGAGGTAGTGGCTCTCGTCCCAATCGACCGCCACATCCTTGATAAATTGGAATGCCTTTGGTTGCTTCTCGTAGTTCTCGGGCAAATCGGCAGCCATCTGCAATGGCGAGTACATCGTAACGTAGAGCGCAAGCTGATTGCATATTGTTGCCATAACGCAGCGTTTCTGCTTCTTTGGAACATTGGTCTGGTCGGCAAATTTGCAATTTACGATACCGGGAGTGTAGTCCACTGGGCCACCATTCAAACGAGTAAACGGCATAATGGTAGCGTGATGCGGCTTGATGCCCGAATTTGCATTGGTGTAGTACTCCGTACCTCGGCACGCCTCGTTGCCGATAAGGTTTGGATAGGTACGACACAGTCCCGTAGGACGAATCGCCTCGTGGGCATTAACCATAATCTTGTGTTTGGCAGCCTCCTTTACGGCATAGAGGTAGTGATTTACCATAAACTGTCCAAAGTGAAATTCGCCAAGTGGTTGAATATCGCCCACATAGCCACTCTTTACAGATGTATAGCCATGCTTGTTCATAAACGAGTAGGCAGCCTCCATATGACGCTCGTAGTTGCGAATCGAAGAGGATGTCTCGTGGTGCATCATCAATCTTACACCCTTCGAGTGAGCATACTCATTCAAGGCCTTAACATCAAAGTCGGGATAAGGTGTTTGGAAATCAAATACATACTCCTTTTTGTAACCAAACCAATCCTCCCAACCGATATTCCAACCCTCGACCAAAACCTGGTCGAATCCGTGTTCGGCAGCAAAATCGATATAGCGTCGAACATTCTCGTTGTTGGCACCGTGATTTGGAACCGGTTTAACCTTTGTATAGTCATCTTCGCCGAGCTTCACACCCTTAAATTCCTTGGTGTAGTACCATCTACTCTTGCCAAGCATCAATTCCCACCAAACACCGATATACTTTACCGGCTTAATCCACGACGTATCCTCCAAGGCACAAGGCTCGTTCAAGTTCAGAACGAGGTTCGACTCAAGGATGCGGCACGCCGAATCGGCAACTTCGATAGTGCGCCAAGGCGAGTGGCACGGAGCCTGCAACCACCCCTTATAGCCGAGGGCATCGGGGGTTAGGTGCGAAGTAAAGACATTTGTTTTATCGTTCAAGTCGAGGTGCATACAAGAATAATTCACCAGCGCAGCCTCGTGGATATTGATATACAAACCGTCGTCCGAACGCAACTGCAACGATGTCTGCACGCCCGTTGGAGAGAAGGTGCGAATAGATGCCGTACCAACATTCTCTCGCACTTTAGGCATCATATTGCGAATTTCGCTCATACGAGAGGCTGCATACTCATACTCTTGGGTGTCGTAGCAGCCAGGAATCCAATAGGCCATGTGGTCACCCGCCATCGCGAACTCGGTATATTCCTCCTTGATAACAAAATAGGCGAGTTTCTTTGTCTTTTGTGCGGGAAACTCATAACGGAATCCGAGCCCATCGTTGTAGAGTCGAAAACGAATATTCAACAAGAATCCGCGTTCGTCGCGACACAACTTCACAAGCAATTCGTTGTAGTTGTTGCGAATTTTACTATTCTCGCCCCAGACAGGTGTCCAAGTCTCGTCAAAAGTGGCAGTCTCACTACCCTTCTGCGAGAATCCTTCGCGCATAGAGTAGATCGGGCGCGATACAACCTCGTCGTAATGTCCGTAATTATGGTAGGCGTTATCTACAAACTCGAAACCGAGGGCACTCGGCTTGACAACCGTCTTACCCTTGTATGTAAGCGAGTAGGTTGGCTTGCCACCATCTGCCAGACGGAAGGTCATAACCAAATTTCCGTCAGGAGATGTAAGTTGCTCTGCCATAGCGGTCAGAGCAACAAACATAGTTGTAATAGTCAGAAAAAATCGCTTCATTCTTCTTATTTGGCTTTTGTGTCACAGTAGAGGCATCGGTACACTCCGCCCTCTGTCAAATGGAACTTCTTATCTACATTCTCGTTATTGCAGATACACTTGTGGTTTGGACAGGTCAGGTTATCCACCTCTGCTGCATCGTGTCCCTTATTCTGCTTTGAGTCGTCACCTGCCCACTCCAAGAGGCGGCAAATAAGAGCCATTCGCACAAACTTTCCATTCTCCACCTGACGGAAATATGCTGCGCGAGGGTCGGCATCGACCTCCTTCAAAATTTCGTTTACACGAGGCAGTGGGTGTAGTACCGCCATCTTCTCCTTTGCCAATGCCATCTTCTCGGCATCGAGAACAAAGCAGTCCTTCACGCGGTCGAACTCCTCCTCATCGAGGAATCGCTCCTTCTGCACACGTGTCATATAGAGCACATCCAACTCGCCCATAACCTCCTCAATAGATGAAACCTCACAGTACTCAATGCCATTTCGGTCGCATACGTCGTGCTTTATGTAGTCCGGTAATCGCAACTCATCGGGAGCAATAAGAACAACTTTTGTACCCTCATAGCGCGATAGGGCCTTTATTAGCGAGTGAACTGTGCGACCAAAGCGCAAGTCTCCGCAGAAGCCGATTGTAAGGTTATCGAGGTGTCCCAACTCACGAGTAATGGTAAGAAGGTCGGTCAAAGTCTGTGTCGGATGGGCGTGCGAGCCATCTCCTGCATTGATAATAGGCACACGCGAAACATTAGTTGCAGCCAAAGGCGCACCTTCGATATGATGGCGCATTGCAATAATGTCTGCAAAACAGCCAACCACGCGAACGGTATCTTCAACAGTCTCGCCTTTGCTCACAGACGAGGAATTTGCATCCGAGAACCCAAGGACATTTCCTCCAAGCTCCATCATCGCTGCCGTAAAACTCAGGCGGGTACGTGTAGATGGCTCATAGAATAGTGTAGCCAACTTCTTACCCTTGCATACTTCGCTATACTTAGAGCGATTTGCTATAATATCTTGTGCCAAAGTGACAATCTCGTCGGTCTCCTGACGTGAGAGATCGGTAGGATCGATTAGGTGTTTCATAGTAGTTAGGTTTTTAATTATTTAATCCAGCTCTCATCGCTTGGGTTGTTGCGGAATGTTAAGATTCGCTCCTTCCACTCGGGCGCGATATATCCCTCCTCGGCAGCTACCTCTACAAGAGCATCGAGATTAGAGAGTGAGTAGTTCTTGGTATTAGCCTCTGAAATACGCTCTACACCACGCTTCATTCCGTAAGTGAAGATGCTGACAATACCGAGAACCTCTGCTCCTGCTTCACGCAAAGCATCTACAACCTCGATACATG
>JAZQIS010000036.1:0-2542 GCA_045541235.1 Alistipes sp. | reverse complement strand
AGGTGCGGATGATAAGTATCACATATACAATGGCAATCACAACAGCTGCTCCGCCGGCAAAAATCCACCAAGCCAACGGCTCGCACATAGTTTCGAGCATCTCAAGGTATTTCATTCCACCCCAGACAGCTCCGGCTATACCTGTTACTACCGCAGGAATAACAACCCACGAGATATTAAGACTCAATAGGCTAAGCACCTGCGAAGTTGTGGCACCATTTACCTTGCGGATAGCTATCTCCTTGCGGCGGCGAGCCATTTCATTGCCTAAATAGCCGATTAAGCCGATAAGGGAGATAAGAAGTGTAGAGAGCGAAACAAGCAATACATTATTACGCATATTATCACGATAGACAAAACGGTTCTTGACTCTATCCACATAGGGGGTAAGTTGATACTCCCACTCGGAGTGATAATTTTCGGCGATCACGCTATCCAAAGCTTTAATATTCTCAGGCGTTAGTTCAGTAAGTCGTATGCTCATCTGCAAGGTGAGCGGACGGTTAGGGTCGTTGTCGATATATGCTGTACGAAATACAGAGAGCGGCTCAACAAAACCTCCAGCTTGTGTAAAGTCGCGGATAACACCGACAACCTCGCACCAACCCCCATTTTGCCAATAACTCTTACCCACAGCACTCTCCAACTCCCAGCCGTGCTGGCGAACAAACTCCTCATTAACAATGCTCTTATTGAGTGCGTCTTGCTCGTTGAAGTTGCGCCCTGCAACTATCTCCATACCCATAGTCTCGATATACGCCTCATCAAAATACTCAAAGCGGCAAGAGAATAGGATCTCTTTCTTCTCATAATCATAAACCGGATTACCAAAATAGCCCCATATAGGATACTGCACAGAGTGGCCTACGCTCTCAACAAACGGCAGGCGTTTCAGCTCTTCAACCATTGCCGAGCGTTGAGAGGTGGTTGCGCTAAAGTTCATCGTCACGATGCGGTCATAGTCATAGCCGAGATTGGCCTCCAAGATATATTTCGATTGTTGTGTTGTGGTAAGTAAAAAGCAGACCACACCTGTTGTACAAGCCACCTGCACGAAGAGCAGAATGCGTTTCCACCATGTGCGGTTATCGCTTCCTCGACGAAAGGCATAACTCATGCTCACTCGTGAGTAAAGTGATGCAGGGATTAAACCTGCCACAAGGAACGACACCATACAGACCAAAGTAGGAATCCATATGCGCTCCCACGCAAAAAGATCAACAAGTTGATAGCCGAGCAGCTGATAAATCTCCTGGTGGAGACACGCAATGACAAATACCGCCACTACAATTGCCGCCACAATCATAATCAGTGTCTCGGATAGCAACATTCGGAAGATATCCCATCGAGAGGCACCATTGCAACGCAACATAGCAATAGTACGACTGCGTTGTACAAGTGACGACAGGGTCAAAAGCACATAGTTGAGCGTAGCTACCAGGAGTGCCAATACTGCCAAGATGCCATATATCATTTGAGTCTGTCGAATATTATTGTCCACATAGACAACATCTTCAATTGGTACAAGAAAATAATTTGCTTTCCATAATTCCGCCATTTTCCTTAATGTAGGATGCTCCTCAATTAGGCGTTGGATTTCTGCCTCAGCCTGAGACTTTGTTGTCCCCTTACGAAGTTTTATAAAGGTCGGATAGCTGTCATCCCCTTGCCAATTTGCAGTCGTGGGATTGTAGTCGCGAAAACTAACTATATCAAAATCATCGAGCGGATTTGTTACGGGAGGTGTGCGGAAAATACCAGAAACAACATACTCCTGCCCCTGAGTTGTAGGCAAGATTTTACCCAATGGATCTTCACTTCCGAATAATAATTCTGCAAGACGCTCAGTGATAAATACCTCGTTATTGGCAACTCCCTCTCGTGAGAGAATATGTTTGGGATCACCGCTCAACACACCGAAGTCCAAGACTGTGAAAAAGTCTTCGCTCACCTCAAGCCATCGAGCATCCATATAACTATTCCCAAGTTTAACCTGCATAAGGCGATCGAAATAGTTTGTAGTGGCCTCTATCGAGGGTATATTCTCTGCAAGCGTGTATGCAACAGGCTCCAATTGTGGGCCAGTTATGCCAAACTGAGGTGAGTTCTCGAATATCTGATATACACGCTCTCTGTCAGTAAAGAAACGACCATAAGAGAGATTTATGCCGACATACGAACAGATTAGCAGCGAAACCACAAGACCTAATGCAAGCGATATAAGTCGAGTTATGGAGTTGCCACGATTCTTTAGCAAGTAGCGTAGTGAATAGTTTAAGTTTTTCATATTCTTCATTTTATTTTTTGTCTTAGTGATGTGGGAGGCGGTCAAGCCAACCCACACCTTTGGAGTCTGTTTTGAATTTTATTATACGAGTTAGTCCGTTGCTTTGAAGATTAGTTTCGGCTTCTTTGAGGCTATTTCTTGCATCTTTTGACTTGTGAAATTTGAAAATAGCCCGCTATTATCTGCTTTCCCCAAGTCAAAATCTACATAAAAATAGCTCTCAAATAATCTCGAAATAAAATTCAAACAGACTCC
>JAZQIS010000035.1:0-10164 GCA_045541235.1 Alistipes sp. | reverse complement strand
AAAGAAATCAAAATGCGATGGCTCGAACGACCGCTGCAGTAGGACAGGTAATAGCTTATCGGGATTGCCAACGGCAATAGTATGTTGAGTGGATGGATATTGGGGGCTTGTACACATATATCTATACACTCAACAGACTGTTGGATGCAGCGCATCCGCCCGAAAAGAGACAAAGAAATCAAAATGCGATGGCTCGAACGACCGCTGCAGTAGGACAGGTAATAGCTTATCGGGATTGCCAACGGCAATAGTATGTTGAGTGGATGGATATGGGGGCTTGCACACATATATCTATACACTCAACAGACTGTTGGATGCAACGCATCCGCCCGAAAAGCTATTACTGCTGCGCCACAGGTTGAACGAGTATCGCCTAAAGCGAACAAAAAAAAGACCTCCTTTATTGGAGGCCTTTTTTGTGAGCGGTAGGCGAGACTCGAACTCGTGACCCTCGACTTGGGAAGCCGATGCTCTACCAACTGAGCTACTACCGCGACCTATAACTATTGCAACAACTTCGAGAGTGAGGCTATATTCTTCTCGTTAAGCAGTTGCTTACCTTCGGCCGTATAGCAATATTCGATACGATTGTCAAAATAGGATTCAACCTTGTTGCGAACAACCTTCATCGTGCTATTCACCAATCCATTCTGTTCGGTGAAGGCCTCATCTACGATAGCCAAAGCTGCCGGCAACCATCTATCGGGGAACTCGTCACCAAACTCGCCACCTGTACGATACTTGCGAATCTCTGCATCGATAATCTCCGCAGCAGCGGTGGCCTTATCCTCGGCACCAGCTACAGCGCGACGCAGCGCATCCTTGTTTGGCACAACGATAGCTATTGTATATGGATTTTGATTGTTATGCAGAATCACCTGGTCGATATATGGCGATTTATCCACCATAGCCTCCTCCATACCTTCGGGACTATACTTCTCGCCATCGCTCGAAATGAGAAGGCTCTTGAAGCGACCCAACACATAGAGGAAACCATCCTTGCCCATATATCCCATATCGCCCGTATGCAACCAGCCATCCACGACAGTCTCAGCGGTAGCCGATGGGTTCTTCCAGTAGCCGGCCATAACATTCTCGCCTTTGATAACTATTTCGCCCTTCTCACCTACAGGCAACTCGCGGCCCTCATTATCGAGGATGCGCAACTCGAGAGGCTGAATAACCTTACCCGATGAGCCAAAACGGTGACGCCCCTTGCCGAGCGAGTTTGCCGAGATAATAGGCGTAGCCTCCGACAAGCCATATCCCTGCAACATTGGCATACCTACAGCGTAGAAGAATCGCTGCAACTCCGAGTCGAGCAGTGCTCCACCACCAACAAAGAACTTTATATTGCCACCAAAGCCTGCACGCACCTTCTTGAAGATAATCTTATCGAAGAGCGCAACGAGAGGTTTTAGAATAAAACGCCAACCCTTACCCTTGGTGTAGCCATCCTGATTGTACTCGTAGGCCACCTTGAGTGCAAACTTAAAGAGTTTCTCGACCTTTGGCCCTTGCTTGTGAATCGAGGCCTCGATATTTTTACGGAAGTTCTTCGCCAAAGCCGGAACCGAGAGGAGAACGTGTGGCTTGACCTCGCGGATATTTATAGGAACATTCTTCAGTGTCTCGATCGGAGTACGTCCCACCTGCGTAGTGGCCACCGAAGCACCGCAAGCTACCATAATATAGAAGCCGGCAACGTGAGCAAAGCAGTGGTCGAGTGGCAGGATGATAAACATCGTGTAGTCCGACGGTATCGAGATTCGAGTGAGAGCCTGCTCTACATTTGCCGTATAGTTACGGTGGGTGAGGATAACACCCTTTGGATCAGCCGTCGTACCCGAAGTATAGGTGATGGTGGCGTAGTCGTCATTCTGAATAGCCTGACCTATGGCCAAGAACTCCTCGCGATGCTCTGCAAGATACTTCTCGCCCATTTCATTCAACTCATCGAGACTTATTTCGCCCTCCTGCAACTCGATATCGCCCCACACAATAATATGCTTCACCAATGGCAACTGCTCGCGGATACGACGAATCTTCGAGAGTTGATTGCGCGAGACAAAAATTGCGCGAACCTCGGCATGGCACAGACGGAAGAGCAAATCGTTAGCCTCCTCCAATTTTATCGACAACGGCACGCTGATAGCTCCCGCATACAAAAGACCCAGCTCCGAGGTAATCCACGCATTGCAACCCTCTGCCAGAATCGAAACAGCCTGCCCCTGCGCAACTCCAAGGGCTGCAAGTCCTGCACCCGTCTTCAGTGCTATCTCGCGAGTCTCCGCATATGTTGTCGGCTCGAATTTATCTGTTCTCTTTTCGAGCAGAAACGGCTTCTCGCCATACTTCTCTACCGACGACTCGAAAAGGTCTATAATTGTCTTTTTCATACTAAACTAATTTGGGACCATTAGCTTTATAACTTCTTGTCAGACTACTAATTTAGTCCATCTTGAGCACCGCAAGGAAGGCCGTCTGTGGCACCTGTACCTGACCAATCTGACGCATACGTTTCTTACCTGCTTTCTGCTTCTCGAGCAGCTTTCGCTTACGCGAAATATCGCCACCATAACACTTTGCAGTTACATCCTTACGCACCGCCTTTACAGTCTCGCGGGCAATAATCTTGGCTCCGATAGCTGCCTGAATAGCGATATCGAACTGCTGACGCGGGATAAGCTCCTTCAACTTTTCGCACATCTTACGACCAAAGTCGTAGGCATGGTCGGCATAAATAAGCGATGAGAGGGCATCTACTGGATCGCCATTTAATAAAATATCCAACTTTGCCAACTTACTTATCGCGTAACCCGTGCGATGGTAGTCAAATGATGCATATCCCTTCGAGATACTCTTCAGTTTGTCGTAGAAATCGAAAACAATCTCCGACAACGGCATCTCGAAATTGACCTCAACACGGTCCTGTGTGATATATGTTTGATTCTTGAGAACACCACGCTTGTCGATGCAGAGTTTCATCACAGGGCCAAGGAAGTCAGCCTTGGTGATAATCTGTGCCAAGATATAAGGCTCCTCAATCTTATCAATCTTTGTAACCTCCGGCAAACCCGATGGATTGTGCACCTCGACAACATCTCCCATAGTGGTCGTAATCTTGTAAGAGACGTTGGGTACTGTGGTGATGACATCCATATCGAACTCACGATAGAGTCGCTCTTGGATAATCTCCATATGCAACAACCCGAGGAATCCGCAACGGAAACCGAAACCGAGAGCCAACGAGCTCTCCGGCTCGAAGGTCAGCGATGCGTCGTTAAGTTGCAACTTCTCGAGCGATGCTCGCAAATCCTCGTATTGGTCGGCCTCAACGGGATAGACTCCGGCAAAGACCATAGGCTTCACATCCTCGAAGCCCGAAATAGCCTCCGTACAAGGCTTCGACACCGAGGTAATGGTATCGCCCACCTTCACATCCTTGGAGTCCTTGATTCCCGAACAGATATATCCCACATTGCCCGCCTTCAGCTCTGCACAAGGCTGCATCTTCAACTTCAAGACACCAATCTCGTCGGCATCGTACTCCTCGCCCGTATTGAAGAACTTGACGTGCTCACCCTTGCGGATTGTACCATTGAAGATGCGGAAGTATGCGATAATGCCACGGAAAGGATTGAATACCGAATCGAAAATCAGGGCCTGCAATGGCTCATTTTCATCACCCTTTGGAGCAGGAACACGGCTCACGATAGCCTCCAGCACCTCCTCTACACCCTCGCCGGTCTTACCCGAGGCGCAGAGAATATCGTCGTGGTCGCAACCAAGCAGATCGACGATTTGGTCCTTAACCTCGTCAATCATTGCCGACGGCATATCGATCTTGTTCAGAACGGGGATAATCTCGAGGTCGTTACCGAAAGCGAGGTAGAGGTTCGAGATTGTCTGCGCCTGAATACCCTGCGTAGCATCAACTACCAATAGCGCACCCTCGCACGAGGCAATGGCACGCGACACCTCGTAGGAGAAATCGACGTGTCCCGGGGTGTCAATAAGGTTGAGTGTATAGTTCTCGCCATCACGCGCCACATAGTTCATCTGGATAGCGTGCGACTTGATTGTAATTCCCTTTTCGCGCTCGAGGTCCATATCGTCGAGCACCTGCGACTGCATCTCGCGTTGATTAAGCGTATTGGTAGCCTCCAACAAACGATCGGCCAAGGTCGATTTACCATGGTCAATATGGGCTATAATGCAAAAGTTCCTTATCTTGTTCATAATCGCGACAAAGATAGTAAAAACTAACGGAAAACGGAAAGCGGAAAGCGGAAAACTTTTATTTTTGCGCTTGGTACGAAGGAGAAAAAGCCTGCAAAGCAGGATTAAAGCGGAAAACGGAAAACAAAAAACGAAAAGCGGAAAGCGGAAAACGGAAAACGGAAAACTTTTAAGGGTGAGTAAGGGCGAGTAAGGACAAGTAAGGGTGCGCGCGCTTTAATAGCCCTTAATAGCCGTTAATAGCCCTTAATAGCCGTTATAAATGTTGCGCCTTGACAAGGGTCGGAGTTCGGAAAAGCCCACGCAGTGGGATTAAAACGGAAAGCGTAAAACTTTTAGTTTTGCGGCTCTACAACGCTATCTTTTCGACTATACGTTCGGTAGTTCCGCGGTGCTGTCCGACATAGACCTTGGCAATGGCCGAGAGTCGGGCAAGATAGTCGGCATCGCTCTTCAACTCATCAAACCACGACTGCAACTCCCTCTCGTTTTTGACCGAACAGCCAACTCCCAAGGCGATTAAATCGCGTGCCTCCTTAAACTTCTGATATTTAGGACCGAAGGCGACAGGGAGACCATAGACCGCTGCCTCCAACGTATTGTGAATACCTGCTCCAAATCCGCCACCCACATAGGCCCACTCGGCCGAGCCGTAAACCCGCGACAATAGGCCCATAGTATCGAGGATAAGCACCTGTTTATCGGCAAAATCAGCCCCCTCGCACTGCGTATATCGCACCGCCCTTGTCTTGCGCATAATACGCTCTATTCGGAGTTCGTCCATCTCGTGCGGAGCGATAACAAACTTAATATCGGGATTTTTATCGATTAACGACAAAATAATCTCCTCGTCAGCACCCCAAGTAGAGCCTGCGACAAAGAGGCGACCATCCCCCTTAAACCTCTCAACAACCTCTACCCTCTCTGCCTTGTCGGCTATGGCGAGCACTCTGTCGAAGCGGGTGTCGCCGGCCACCACCACATTCTCAACCCCTATCTCGGAGAGTAGCACCTTCGACGCTTCATCTTGCACAAAAAGCATCTCGAACGAGCGCAGAGCCTTGCGCCAAATACCTCCCAGCGGATTGAAGAAGATTGATTTTTTGCGAAATATTGCCGAGACGATAAAGGTGCGGATATTGCGTTTGCCCAACTCGGTGAGCATATTGAGCCAGAACTCGTACTTTACCATTATCGCCACCTTAGGGCGAGCAACATCCAAAAAACGGGCAACCTCGCATCGTCTATCGGCAGGGATGTAGTAAACATAATCGGCATTGGGGTAGTTTTTGCGCACCTCATAGCCCGAAGGAGAGAAAAATGTCAGCAGAATCTTGTAATCGGGATAGTGAGTTTTGATGTAATCGACAAGCGGTCTGCCCTGCTCGAAATCGCCCAACGAGGCGACGTGAATCCACACCACCTGCTCCGCACCAGCCATCTCCTGCTGCATACGCTCAATCATACCTCTGCGCCCCTCGTACCACTGCTTCGCCTTCGGATTGAAGAGCGATGCAAAGCGAACAAGCAGAACGTATATCGCAATAGATATGTCGTACAGCAACTTCATCCCCAAAAATTCCTTACCAACTATACTCTAAAGCCCCCTCGACAAATCGCAACGACTCTACACGCTCTCCTATCATATCGACAGCCACCAACGAAAATCGCGGCTCGAGCATGGAGCGATGTTGTGCCATATAAGCCGAGGCTGCACGACGGAGCGCACGCAACTTCTGCTCGTTAATCGCCCCCTCGGGGGCAACCATCGAACCGGCCTTGCGGGTCTTAACCTCCACAAAATGCAACTCATCGTAACGCGAGGCGATGATATCGATTTCGCTCCTTCCTATGCGGTAGTTGCGCTCAACTATCATAAAACCCTGCTTGCGCAGATGGTCCACTGCCGCCTGCTCTCCCAGCGCACCTCGCTCCTGCTTCTCGGTCATCATATTAGCCGTTAGCCACTTATATGCACTTAATTACAACAGGAATGAGAGGTCGTCGCCGCCATTAACCTCATAGGCAGCCACACCCTTCTTGAAAATTCGCATCGGGCGCGAACCGATAAGTTCCAACTTACCGTCAATATAGCGAAGCATACATCCCTCGCGGAGTCCCACCACGTAGCGACGAGGATTTGCCTCGATATACTCCTCGATACGTTGCTCACGGGTCTCGCCTGCATGGCCCTCAGGATTTGCATCGAGATAGTGTGGATTGATTTGGAACTTCACGGCTCCGATAGCCTTGAACGACTCGGGCTCAACAATAGGCATATCATTTGTAGTGCAAATTGTAGGGCAGCAAACATTACTACCTGCCGACCAACCTACATATGGCACACCCTCCTTCACCCGCTTAAGAATAGCCTTCATAAGGCCCTGCTCCTGCATCTTTTTGGCAAGAGCAAAGGTGTTTCCTCCACCTACACAGATGGCCTGCGCCTCGCGGATAGCCTTGCGCGGATTCTTCTCGCGATGAATCGAACGCACCTTGACACCTATCTCATTGAAACGATCCTGCACCTTGCGTTCATACTCGGCATAGGAGAAAGTAACTGCAGCATAAGGCACAAAAACAACTTCGCTTACGCCGTTCAAATGGTCGCCAATATGGGAAATTGGGTACTTCAAATAGGGTTCGCCTGCGTTTGTCGAGTTGGAAATCAGGAGTAGTTTCATATATTCATCTGGTTTTTAATGGTTTATAAATTTTATTTCGTCGATTGTTTGTAACTTTTTAATAAATTTATGCCAAAGATAATAAAAAAGTGTTACATTTGCACCGTCGGTTTTGGATAAAATTTATTATGACGACAACAAAAACCAAACAGGACAACTAAAGGATCCGTAAAAACCGACAAAATTGATTTACTCAAATAGTGATAATTGAAAGAGACTAATACATACAACTAAACTATTGTTAAATTAAAAACTGAAAGTTATGTCAGAGATTCAAGAAAAAGTTGTTAAGATTATCGTGGATAAGTTGGGCGTTAAGGAGTCTGAAGTTACTCCAGAAGCTACTTTCACCGGCGACCTCGGCGCTGACTCGTTGGATACAGTTGAGCTCGTTATGGAGTTCGAGAAGGCTTTTGGCGTTCAGGTAGCTGATGAGGATGCTGAGAAGTTCCAGACCGTAGGTGATGTTATCAACTACATCGAGGCTAACAAATAGTCCACAAAATCGGAATTAGAATTTTCACCTAACATACATTGCGAATGAAAGAAGCAAGAAGAGTTGTCGTCACAGGTATAGGAACTATCAACCCCGTCGGAAACAATATTGAAGAGTATTTCGCTAATCTCGAAAATGGAGTTTCAGGTGCCACCGAGATAACACTCTTCGACGCTACAAATTTCAAGTCACGCATTGCATGCGAGGTTAAGAACTACGACTGGAGCAAATACTTCGACCGCAAGGAGGTGCGCAAGCATGACCGTTTTTGTCAGTTTGCCCTCATAGCGGCCACCGAAGCTGTAGAGGACGCCAATTTCGACTTCGACACTCTCGACAAAGAGCGTGTAGGAGTTGTGTGGAGTTCGGGCATCGGAGGTATTCAATCGTTCCATGATGAAGTTATGGGCTGGGCCGAGGGAGATGGTATCCCTCGCTACAGCCCATTCTTTGTACCCCATCTTATTACCGACATAGCTGCCGGACACATCTCCATCAAGTATGGATTTATGGGCCCTAATTACAGTGTAACGTCGGCCTGCGCTTCGTCGAACCACGCAATGATAGACTCTCTAAACCTCATTCGTTGGGGTAAGGCAGATGTTATCGTCACAGGTGGTTCCGAGGCACCTATCACCATTGATGCAGTTGGAGGATTCTCCTCTATGCACGCACTATCCACCCGCAATGATGACCCCGAGCACGCCTCGCGTCCATTTGATGCCGGTCGTGACGGATTTGTTATTGCAGAGGGCGCAGGAGCCCTTATATTCGAGGAGTACGAGCACGCCAAGGCTCGCGGAGCAAAGATTTATTGCGAGGTTGTCGGAGGCGGAATGTCTGCCGATGCCCACCATATGACTGCTCCACATCCCGAGGGTAAGGGTGCTATTATCTCTATGCGCGAGGCTTTGAAGGATGCCGAGTTGGAGGTAGAGGATATAGATTACCTCAACACTCACGGCACATCGACACCTCTTGGCGATATCGCCGAGCTGACTGCCATACAGTCGCTCTTTGGTACTCACGCCTACAAAATGAATCTCTCTTCGACGAAATCCATGACGGGCCACCTTCTCGGAGCTACCGCTGCGATAGAGGCCTTGGCTTGTATTATGGCTATTCACAAGGGGGTTATTCCTCCAACCATAAATGTCGAGGAGCGAGATCCACAAATTGACGAAAAACTCAACTTGACACTCGGTAAAGCACAGAAGCGCGAAGTAAGATGTGCAATGAGCAACACCTTCGGTTTCGGAGGCCACAACTCTACCGTAGTGTTCCGCAAAATCTAATCGCGAGATTATGTTAGACTTTATACTTCGTCCGATACGCCGTAACTTCGGACGCGACAAATCATACTACCGAATCATCGACGATATGTTCGGCTTTATCCCGAACAATATCGAACTCTATAAAGTTGCCCTAATCCACAAGTCGGCATCCATAGATGTCGAGGGGCACACTATAAACAACGAGAGGCTCGAGTTCTTGGGCGATGCCGTAATTGAGAGCATCACCTCGGACTACCTCTTTATAGAGTACCCCGACTACGACGAGGGAAAACTCACAAAGTTGCGCTCAAAGCTCGTGTCGCGCCAGTCGCTCAACGCCATAGCCTGCAAGCTCGGTTTGGACAAGCATATCATCTGCTGCCGTTCGATAAATGCCACACAGAAGCACATCTTTGGCGATGCCTTCGAGGCTATGATGGGAGCCATCTACTTAGACCAAGGGTACGACTTTGCAAATCGTCTGCTTATCAACAACATCTACTCGACAAACCTCTCTTTGGAGGAGGTGGACGAGACGGAGACGGATTTCAAGAGCCGCCTTATCGAGTGGGGACAGAAGAATCACCACGCCATTGTTTTCCGTACAAAGGGGACTCCTACAGGTGCAGGTGCTACACGAAACTTCAACTGCACGGTACTGATTGACAACCTCGAAGTAGGGCACGGCGCAGGTTCGTCAAAGAAGGAGGCCGAACAGCGTGCCGCATTCTCCGTATCGCACGAATTTAGCGACGAGGAGTGCGCCCGCATACTTGACCGATTGGACAAGATAAGCAAATAGTGGTTTTAGAAGAAGCAATGCAGGATATCCACAACAAAATAGCGATGCGCGGCATTGAAAGCCTTACCGATGTCGAACTCCTTACCCTTCTTTTGGAGGATAGGACACTTGCCACGTCGCTACTTGAGGAGTGTGGAACCCTTGTGTCTCTGGCGCAGAGCCAGCCTTCGCGCTTGCGAATGATATCTGGACTTGGTACAAAGCGAGCCCTTATGATTCACGCCTCGGCAGAGATTGGTCGCCGCATATCGTGTGCGAACAGAGCTGTCGAGGAGACGATAACATCGAGCGAGGATATCGTACGGATTATGCAACCTCGTCTCAAAGAGCTGAAACACGAGGAGTGTTGGGCCATCTATCTCACCAACTCCAACCGCATAATCGAGAGCCGCTGCATCAGTCAGGGCGGAGTACAGGCTACGGTAGTAGATCACAGACTTATCGTAAAACGCGCATTGGAACTCCTTGCCACCCGACTTATCATTGTTCACAACCACCCTTCGGGCAATGCCACGCCAAGTCGCGAGGATTTCGACATCACGGCTAAGATTAAGGAAGCGACAGCCCTCTTCGACATTGCACTTCTCGACCACATCATAATCAGCGCAACCGAGAGCTACTCATTCAAGAGTAATCACAAGTTGTAATCCTCTTTTTTTTTGGGGG
>JAZQIS010000034.1:0-7720 GCA_045541235.1 Alistipes sp. | reverse complement strand
ACCTCCAAACCGCAATTCACCATATGCTCGGCAGCCTCCTTGCTTCTGCGACCACCACGACAATATACCGCTACGGGGCGCGACTTATCCAGTTCGGCAACCTTTGCTGCGAACTCCTCGCTAACAATGTCGATGTTTACTGCACCTGGAATGTGTCCCTCGCTGAACTCCTCAGGTGTTCGCGTGTCAATTATTTGTACCTGCTCGTTCTCAATCACCTCGGCAAAGCGTGTTGCATCTACCGAATCAAAAAACTTCGTTGCCTTTGAATTATTACATCCAGCCATCATTATTGCTGCAGATAGAATATACAAAATAGTCTTCATAGTTTTATCTTTTATTGGTTTTACTCTCCACAAAGATAACATTACACTATCGGGTTGCCAAATTTTATAAACAAAATTTATATTGAAAGTTTTTATGCAACTATTTTTACATCTTATAGTGCATCTCTACACGGCAGGATTTGTTATACTACTACTTATTTAGAGTAAATATTTATTTCGAGTAAATATCTTCCAAATTTCGCTTAACACGAGTATACCAATTGACAGTTCGATAACAACCCACCACTGTTCCATTTTTTATGGCAACCTTAAAATGGTTGTATCTATTCTATTGAACAACGATAAGACAAAAAAACAGGAAGTGAACCTATGAACTTTTATAATAAAATAGTTTTCAGTTATTGGCGTGGCGGGATTGACGCAGCCGCTGTGCTTTGCTGCGTCTTTCCCTTGGAGTCCTCGGCAGAGAGAGTGCAAGCATTACTTACAATGTGATTGTCTTCGCTTCGCTCGTCTTTCACTGCGTCGGCTCGGCAATAATAAAACAAGGTGGTTATGCTTTATATGGGATTGACGCAGTCGCTTCGCTTTACTGCGTCTTTCCCTTGGAATCCTCGGCAATGTGCAACAAGAAAGCCGTACAGTGTACGGCTTCTTTTGTTATTTCTGTGCATTGTTTCGTGCAAGCCCGACAATGCACAGCAACAACAAAAGCCACTCTTAATGAGTGGCTTTCTTGTTGCGCATTGCGCTCGTGATTCCGGCGGGATTCGAACCCACGACCCACAGCTTAGAAGGCTGTTGCTCTATCCAACTGAGCTACGGAACCTTACCCGTTTTAGGATGTGATACTCCCTCTTAAACCACATGTAATTGATGCTTAATCAAGAGCTCTTTCCGCCCTAAAACGTCGCAAAAGTAATACAAAATTTCCAATTTGCAAAAAATAACGCTGTATTGCCTTTCACTTTTTACTTCGCTTGTGAACGGATGTTATACATATCGTAGCCCACAGCACGTATGCCGTTGATAATCTCGTAGTATGGCGTGTCGCAGACATCCGTAAAGCCTACATTAAAGTTCTCACCATCAAAGCGTCCCGTAGTTGCTTGATCGGAGAATTGATGCCAATGTGTGCCGACAATCTGAGGGTGTACCAATGCCGAACGTACATATTTGGCATAGGCCTCACCGCGCTCCTTTTGATTCTTTACACGTATCAACGAGTGGTGGAACATACCTTGATTCATTGTGCCAAAGTGGAACTCGCCGATAATCATTGGCTTATCGATACCCGCCGGTTGAACATAGTCGGAGAGGTCGTAGTTGTACATATTGTGGCTGATAGCATCGCAATATTCTGCGCCGATATGGAGTGCGCGGTTGTTTGAGGAGCGACCGGCAAAACGACAACCGAGGTACAAGACTCCAGGGGCGTACTCGTTGAATACCTCGCGGATATTGCGGAAGTATCCGTGGACAATGAGGTCGTTGAACTCAACAAGGTCGGCACCTGCCTGCTTTGGCAACTCCTTGTCATTCTCCAAGAGAGCCTTCCACGACGAGAAGGTTGTTCCCCATGCGACATTCAGCTTCTCGATAGAGTTGTATTTCTTTTGGTAGTGTTTTACGAGTTCGCGTTTAACAGCAGCCGTAGCGGGGTTTTGCGCGGCCTTCTCGGCGAGGTAGCTCTCGCCGCCCCATTTCAACTCGTTATCTACGAAGAGGCCGACAAGATATGGGTCCTTCAACTCCTTCTCACGAGCCTTGAGTTGTAGGATAAGTTCCTGCTTGAAGGAAGGGTCGAATGGATCGGAAATCTGCCACCACAAACCTCCTGTACCATCAATTGGGGCGGAGTGAACCTCGAGACGCTCGATATAAGGGGTTTTGGACATCAGACAAATATCCTTATCCGACGAGTTGGCAATGGTGTTGAGTCCCCAACTGCGCAGACGGCGGTGAGCCATCTCCGCATACTTCTCCAAGTAGTTCTCGCCATATTTGCGGTAGATGTTTGCCGAGGAGAAGTCGTAGGTCTCTTTGTGACCGCGCTTGGTGTAGTACGGACGAAGCAGGGCATCGTTAGTGTAGTAGAATTTCTCGAAATCGCTACCCTTCTCGGGGAGTCCCTCATAGTAGAACTTGCGGTTGTCGAGTGGTGTTACAGCCGATGATGGCGTGACGCGCACTACACCGTGCGACCACCAAAGGCAGCCTTCAGGGTCAATAAACCACCACTTGCCATCCACCTTTTTGAGGTAGAAGCGTCCTGTAGCCTCCTGGCGAGGGCCGTCTGCCCAACCGCCATACTTGTTGAATGAGGCAGGGGCAGTATGTGCTGCGAGGTCGGCCTCCTCTTTTGCAAGGGCCTTCTGCAACTCCTCGTCGGAGTGAATCTTACCCTCCCACTCGTGGTGTTTATACTGTCCGTATTGGTCGATAAATGGGAAAAACTCCTCTTTCGACATCTTTACAACATCAGGGTTTTCAGCTCGCTCGCCCTCTACAATCTCGAAGTTGGAGATACGCCATCCCTTCACCTCGGTTGTTCCGAATCCCAACATCTTTCCTGCAAAGAGAATCTGCTTTACGCGGGTGAGGTCTCCTGCGTAGGAGGCGAAGCCAAAGGCGTGAGCATAGGGTGTGTATTGCATATTCTGTGTGTTGTCATAGATATTGAGAGCCTCCTCAACTTCGGGATGCTCGAGTGGGCGAGGGAATGGGAGTTCCAACTCCTGTTTCTCGCCAGGTCGAATGTAGTAGAGATGGCCCACCGACATACGACGTGTGGAGCGGCCGCGCAGATAGGATGTGTTTTCGTGAGAGAACGACACATAGAGTCGCATTGGAGCAGGGTTGAGGTTCTCTACGGTAAAACGAGCACACTTGTACTTCGAGAGGTCGTAGTTGCCCTGAATCTCGAATCCGGCATCAAGTTTACCCTCGGGAGGAGTCATTAAGATAGATCCGTCGGCAACCTCCATCGAACAATTTCGATAGGGGAGTATCTCCTCGGACGGCAATTCCTCGATTAACTTCATCGATGGCTCGGGGCGATAGATGGCAAATGCTACTACGGATATTGCCACAGCAGCTAACAATAGTACGGCTAACTTCTTCATAATATGGTATTTTAATAGTTTTGTCCTCGATATATGGGGCGGGCACTGCTGTTGAGTGCCACGTGCCACACAAAATTAGTGAATATTTTCTATATGTTGTATAAATCTTTGAAAAAATGTTGCAAACCGAAAAAAAATACATACCTTTGCACTCCGTATCGTACGCATAATGCGTGCGAGCGACAAATTCACTAATTATTAACATTTTAACGAGCGATTGTATCGCAAAAATTATTGTATGGAGAATACAAAAGTATCAGTCGAGAATTTTGATTGGGCAGCGTTTGAGAACGAGTCGGGCCTTTACGATCAGTCTAAGGAGCAGATCGAGAAGTTGTACAACGATTCGATGTCGAACATCGCGGTAGGTGAGACCGTAGAGGGTACAGTTACCGAGATTAACAAGCGCGAGGTAATCGTAAATATCGGCTACAAGAGTGAGGGTGTAATCCCTGCATCGGAGTTCCGCTATGACGCAGATCTCGCAGTTGGCAACAAGGTAGAGGTTTACGTTGAGTCGGTAGAGGATAAGGGTGGTCAGCTCCTTCTCTCGCACAAGAAGGCTCGTCAGCTCAAGTCTTGGGATCGTGTTAACGAGGCTATGGAGAAGGACGAGATTATCAAGGGTTATGTTAAGTGCCGCACTAAGGGCGGTATGATTGTCGATGTATTCGGCATTGAGACCATCTTGCCAGGTACGCAGATTGACGTTAAGCCTATCCGCGACTACGATGTATATGCCCATAAGACAATGGAGTTCAAGGTTGTTAAGATCAATCAGGAGTACCGCAATGTTGTCGTTTCGCACAAGGCTCTTATCGAGGCTGAGTTGGAGGCACAGAAGCAGGTTATCATGTCGAAGTTGGAGAAGGGCCAGATCTTGGAGGGTGTTGTTAAGAACATCACTTCGTATGGTGTATTCATCGACCTCGGTGGTGTTGATGGTCTTATCCACATCACAGACCTCTCGTGGGGCCGCGTAAATCACCCAGAGGAGGTTGTTGCTCTCGACCAGAAGTTGCAGGTTGTTATCATCGACTTCGATGAGGCTAAGAAGCGTATCGCTCTCGGCTTGAAGCAGCTTACAGCTCACCCATGGGAGTCGCTCGATTCAGAGTTGAAGGTTGGCGACACTGTTAAGGGTAAGGTTGTTGTTATGGCTGACTACGGAGCTTTCGTTGAGATTGCTCCAGGCGTAGAGGGCTTGATTCACGTATCGGAGATGTCGTGGAGCCAGCACTTGCGTTCGGCACAGGACTTCATGAAGGTTGGCGACGAGGTAGAGGCAGTTGTTTTGACTCTCGACCGCGAGGAGCGCAAGATGTCGCTCGGTATCAAGCAGCTCACTGCTGATCCATGGGAGAAGATCGAGGAGAAGTACCCTGTAGGCACAAAGTGCACTGCAAAGGTTCGCAACTTCACCAACTTTGGTGTATTTGTTGAGATCGAGGAGGGTATCGATGGTTTGATTCACATCTCTGACCTTTCGTGGACTAAGAAGGTTAAGCATCCAGGAGAGTTCACTCAGGTAGGTGCCGACATCGAGGTAGTAGTTCTCGAGATTGACAAGGAGAACCGTCGCTTGAGCCTTGGCCACAAGCAGTTAGAGGAGAACCCTTGGAACGAGTTCGAGCAGCAGTACACTGTTGATTCGGTTCACACAGGTACCGTTGTAGAGCTTACCGAGAAGGGTGCTATCGTATCTCTTGGCGAGAATATCGAGGGCTTCGCACCAGCACGTCAGTTGGTTAAGGAGGATGGCTCGACCATCAAGAAGGGCGAGACAGCCGAGTTCAAGGTAATCGAGTTCTCGAAGGCAACCAAGCGCGTAACTTTGTCTCACACTCGTATTTTCGAGGAGGTAAAGCGTGCAGAGGTAGCAGCAGAGAAGGCAGAGCGTAAGGCAGCAGCCGAGGCTACAAAGTCGTCTGTAAAGAAGATTCAGCAGTCGGTTGAGAAGACCACTTTGGGCGATATCGCCGGTCTTGCCGAGTTGAAGGCTCAGTTGGAGAAGAAATAATCCGACATATAATTTCAACGAGGGTTACCCCAATCGGGGTAGCCCTTTTTTTTGTGCCATTACGGGGCTGTCGTTAGGGTAGATATTGCTAATAGCCAGGGAAGATTGCCGTTGCTACGCTCCTCGCAGTGACAAAACAACTCATAACACCATAAGTGCTGCATCGCTTGTGATTTGGGCAGTGTGCTTGTTGTTATCAGAAAGTACCTAATCTCAACCGCCGCTTATTTACCTTTGCGTTGCGCCTTGGCGATGAGCTCGGTGGCGGTGCAGTCGAAGTGCTTGCGGCAGAATTTGAAGAATTTTATCTGCGGCATATGTACTATGCGGGCAATCTCTGTGGGGGTGATGTCGCTCTTTTTCGCCAAGTGTAACACCTTCTTCTTCATCTTCTCGGTCAGCCACTCCTTTGGGTTGGCTCCAAACTCCTCGTTGAGTCTCTTGCGGAATTGATACTCCGTAAGTCCCGACAGGCGCAGCAGCTTCTCCACATTGCCGCCCGCCTCGATATAGTTATTCTCAATGAAGGAACGGAAATCTATGCGGGTGTGCATCATCGGGCGGAAGAAGTCCAACAGCTCGGTGCGTTTGTAGAATGTGGCAAAGGTGACAAAAAAGAGCGTATTCCAAGCATTGCATACCTCGGTGATGCTTATCTTGCGGTGTCCGGTCATCTGACTCACAATCATATCCACAACCCTCTCCATCTGGTCGTTCACACGCAGCAGGTTGAACTCGTAGGGTTTGTCGGCAGCGTGGCGCACAAAGTAGTTGTAGAGGTTGTTATCCATTCGCACAAGCGTTGTGTCGAAGGCGAAAAAGAGAGCCTTGCTGATGCGCTCCAACGACTCTATGTGGTAGAGGCTCCCTTTGGGCATAAAGGCCATTTGCCCCGCCTCCACTCGCGCGTGCCGATAGTGCGAGCAGTCTATCGTTACCGCCCCTTGCAGAACTATGATTATGTAGTAGTGCTGTGAGTGGGTGTCGTTGTAAGACTCGTTCTTGCGGAACGAGCGCAAGGCAAAACCCGTGATGTGGCCGTGGTCATTATGTACAACCTCGGCAATAGAGTTAATGTATAAAACATGCCTCTTCATCCCCCTTTACACCCTTTTGATGCCATTTTATTGCGAGAAAAAATTAGCAATTTGCAATTACTTGTTTTTCAAATCATTCCTCTCCCTAATTTTGGAAAAGAGAATATAATCACGCAAAATGGCATATCAATTTCTTGCACAAAGTTAGCAAATGTTCGCAAATAATTGTATAATTTTATAGTAGAAAAAGATAAAAAGGACCTTAAAACCACCCAAAAAGATGGCGAAAAGACGAAATAAAAAACCGTGCAGCATCACATTTCATCTGCCGAAAGAGGATATAATGCTGAACTTTGAGCACTACGAGTTTGTATCTGCAGCAAGCAGAGATGCCAAATACAAGTACATCTACTTCGAGAAGTCGAAGGATATTGTAAGCGGCACATACGAGGAGTGGCACGATAGGGTGTTTGATTTTGGTCACAAGCGAAAAGCCAAACCCTGCGAGGCGACAGTAAAACTCTACGATGAAGAGCGCAATAATATAATAGAGGTATTCCGACTAACCGAAGTGCTTCCCGAACGCTCGGTGATAGGTCCGAAAGATGATAAGAGACCCGATGAGAGAGTTGTAGAGTGTGCCGACTACAGATTTGTTGAGAGAGTACAGATGACAGATGACAGATGAAAGATGACAGATGAAAGATAACAGATGACAGATAACAGATAATAGAGTACAGATAACAGATAATTAAGATTGCGTTATGAAACACCGGCGAGAAGAGATTTATGTGCCACCGGCGATAGAGATTAACGAGGTGGCAATAGAGCAAGGTTTTACAGTGAGTGGCTATGCGGATGATAGCGATGATTCCGAATTTGGAGACACCTATTACTAATTGAGGAGTACTAATAACCACAAAATATGGTTTGAATATGAAAAAGATATACCACATAGTAACAGCATTGGCAATATTGTCATTCACCTCTTGTATCAATGACAATACCGAGAACAATGCGCCTGACACACCCGCTGATGGTGGGCTTGTTCAACTCACTTTTAGCAGCACCGACACCCCGGATACACGTGCCGTTTGGAAAGATGAGGCGGGCAAAGGAAATCTTATTTTCAATTGGGAATCCCACCCTATAGGTCAGGAAATGATGGCTGTAATATCAGATGGGTATGACTTTATCCCCAACTTTCCATCTTCTAATAATTGGAGCGAGCCACAGTACCATACCGGGCTG
>JAZQIS010000033.1:0-19921 GCA_045541235.1 Alistipes sp. | reverse complement strand
GTAGCAACCTACGGTAGGATTCTGCGCCCAGAAAACAAAGTTGTAGGTCTTGTTCTTAACGAGACGGAGAGAGAGCTCCTTAACGAGCGAACCGTTCTCGAACGATGCTGTGTAGGTCTGGAGGTGATTCCAGTCCTTGTCGTAGATAGCGTAAGTGAGGGCAGTAGCCTTCTTACCATCGTTGATATCCACGGCACGCGAGCCGATACCGGCAGTGCGCACAGCGAAAGTAACGACAGCCTCATCACCACCTACCTGTACATCCGAAGTTACATCTGTAGTACACGATGCTGCAAACAATGCTACGATTGCTGCAAGCGAATAGAATAATTTTTTCATAGACGATTATTTTGTGTTATTGGTATTTATTGACTGATTTTTTTTTGAGCTATACCTATATATAATATATATACTACTATATTGGAATTGTAAACTCGTCCTCAAATTCAGGATCGATACCTACTCCTCCCTCCTCCTCGGATGTAAGGAACGCATCACGAACCTCGGTAAGCATACTTCGCTTAAGAGGAACTGTCTTCTCTGCTGTACCACCGACCTTCTCGCCATTCTTTTCGTAAACCTCGATTACAATCTTCGCACTTGTCTCGTCGGCCACAAATACATAGTCGAATCCAATTTCGGCTTCGTGATCGTCGATTTGCTTAATGCTTGAACGGAAGGAGAAACCTCTAAGAGGTACTGCCGCGATATCCATCAAGGCGTTGTAGGCCGAGTTGAGATACTCGCTATACTTGAATACTACATAGTAGTCGTCCAGGTTTACCTCTACCTTGGTGTCAGTCTTGGTATCATCACCCTTAGTATCCTCGCCTTTGGTATCCTCTCCATTAGCGCGATTTGCCTCCTCCTGTCGCTTCTTCTTCAGAGCCAACATTCGCGAAATAAACGAGTCGATATCGGTAGAGATAAATCGGTACTTCGCCATTGGTCGAGTCATCGGAATAGTGTACTCGTACGGTCCGGCTGTTGCAGCAAGGTCGAACTTTCCATTGCCGACGAAGGCATCGCGGTAGTCGTTACTACCCGAGAGTGTGCCATTGATTGAGATAAGCGAGAAGCTCGATGTGTTGTAGTATTTATCCTCTACTGAGCCTGCATCTACGTAGTCGGCCCATACAACAAAGTCGTAGTGACCCTTCTCCAACTCAAACTGTACGGTGTTATTCCACTCGCTAACATCATCCTTGGAGAATACAAACTGCGCAACCATATCTCCCGAAATCTGTCGGTACAATGATGCTTGATATACATTGACTATGTAGCGGAGGTCGAAATCTTCGTCGCTCAGGTTGTTACGAGTCGATTTTATAGATTGGTAAAGTGGCAAATCGGTGCTAAAGTCGAGGTGTAGAGTTACAGGTACGACAATAGGACGGATGTCGGTGTCAGGATACTCGTGTATCGTGGCATCGCAACCCGTTAAAATCGTAACGAGCAGAAGAAGCAATATGTCTCTAAACCTCTTCATCCTCTTTCACTCTACTTCTGTTTCTTGCTCTTGTTTTTCTCGACATCAAAGCGATACGAGAAGTTTATGCCCAATCGTGTAGGGCCAAAATAGTTAATTGTCTTACGCTCGATAAATGGTCCGTTGATTGCACCGTCATACTTATCATATTTAACGCGCGCGTATCCCACTCCGAGCGTGAACTCGACTCCCCACTTCTCCTTCTTGCCAAGTGGCATTGCATATCCGTATGCAACTCCCACGCCCCAAAGTGCGTGGTTCGGATCCTGGTAACGAGCCTTGTCTCCGATTTGTACGTTGAATGCCGATGTAAATCCGTGCAAGCCGAGGAAGTGACCTCGCTTCAGAGGCTCACCCCACCAGTAACGAACCTCGGGACGTGTACCAAAGACACGCAACTTTCGATCCTTGACAATCATATTGTAAGGGGAGTAGGCTCCCATAACATCGAGTGACCAGCGGTCAGCGAGTTTAACCTCGAAACCGATATTTGTGATGAGTGCTGCAACTGCCGCGCCATTTGTCTTTATCGATACGGCATTCATCTTCTTTGGCTCCTCCTGCTCCGGAGCAGGAGCAGGTTCAGCCACCGGCATAGGGAAGGACAAATCCCTCTTCATTACCATTTTTACGCCGCCGAAGATATCTTGTACCGGAAGCAAATCTTCGAGAATGGTGCGCTCAACAGTGATTATTGCTCCACCCTTACGAAGGTCGGCGAAGTATCGCTCCGATGTAATCTCCCACAACTTACCTTCTTGTGCGTTTTTTAGGCTATTGAGGCGGTTGTCAGCCTCTTTCGAGCCCTCAGGGCGATATACAATCGATAGGAGTTCGTTGCGGTATGGCACTGTGCTGTCGGCCTTGATGGCTGGCAAGAGCTGCTGGTGCCAAGGGATGTACTGATTGTCGTACGATACCGGAATCGACTTAGGAATGTTGATACGCTCACGAACAATCTTCTCGGCGGTAATGATACGGGCCTTGCTGAGTCGCTTGTTCAACTGAGTCGGACCCTCGGGTGATACCGAACCGTAGAATCGGACACTCTTGATGATGGCGTTGGTGTCGCGAGAGATGAGCTCGAGTTCGCGTAACGCGTGCGCGACAAGAATAGAGTCCTGCTCGCTACGCAGTTCGTCACTACTCTCTCCTGCCAAGCAGAACGGAATATCAACCACCAAACGATGCTCGATATTTCGACCCTGTGCAACTGTTGAAGCAACTGCGAATATTGCCAATATTATTAGGATAAATTTTTTCACTCTAAACCCAGTTTCACCCCAAAAATTATACCATTCTGCGAGGTAAATTTATTCAATCCACTTTTCAAGCGACAAAGTTACGCAAAATTTCCCGATTAAACAAGCATTTTTTGAATTAATTTCTCGAGAACTTTTTTGTCAAATACCCCCCCCCTCCAAAAGCCAGATAATCAGTTAGTTATACCATATGAATATCTATTAAATACATATGCAAAATAGTGCATATTTTACTCTGTTATCGAATAACAAAAAACCGCCTCTTTTTAGGGCGGTTTTCATATATCAAAAGTTGTTCCAATTTTACTTGTCGATGGATGTCGCTTGAGGGTCGTTTTGCAGCCTCTCGATATCGGCCTTTTGCTCGGCATCGGGCTCCTCGTCCAAGCTCTCCATTATCTGTCGAGAGAGTGTGGTTTTATTCTCGCTTTTCTTCATTATTCGCTCCACTTCATCCTCCGTCGAAAAGACCGTAAACAGTTTGTCTTCGGCGATTCCGATACCCGATATAATGGTGCCTAAAAGCATCATAATCCATGCTAAAATCGAGACCAAAAGAACCCACCACCGAGGGCGTTTGTTTAGGAGGAGTGTGATGAAGAGATAGGCCAAATATATGGCCGGTATTAGAATTAGTAAAATACTGAAAATCAACACTGAAACGCCGCTATCGCTTATTATTTGCGAGAGAGAATCAAAGTTGCCTATATTGAGGGATACCAGCTCTCCGGCACCAAAAATTATGGCTACGATGGCAATGAGCATACTCAATATTACGCCCATAATCGGGAAGAGTAAAAAGCCCAAAAATATCTTCATTACAACAACCGAAATTTGCCCGAAAACGGTAACGGCAGAGGCGACGCTCGATTTGGCCTGCTCCTCCTGTGTGGAGCCTTGATTGTCGGCTATAGTTTGCGCAGAAATCGGTTTTCCCTCCATCTCCAATTTCTGTCGTGCGCTCTTCGCAGCAGGAATGGCGAACCATAAAATTATATATGTTAGCAGGAAAATTCCGAAGAGATTACCCCCAAGCGGACCACACCACCACATAAACGGTATGCCGCTGAAAAAGAGGAGGAATAGAGGTGAAAACAGAAGCAGTCTGACCCATACGGCATCAACGCCGAAATACTTTGCTAAACCTGCACATACGCCGCCCAATTTTGCGTTTTCAAGGTCGCGATGGAGTCTGCGAGGTATGCGCGATTCCTCATTTTTGGGAACACTCTGCTCCTTACCCGAGATGTCTTCGGGAGAGCCGAGCTGTTTGATGATATTTTCGATTATAGGGAGCGAAATAATGGTCTCGGTATTGCTGTGAGCCGAGAGTATCAACTCGGCAATTCGAGCCTCTATATCGGCCAAAATCTCTTCGCTGTCGGGATTGTCGCGATAGGCCTCTCTTAGTGAGTTAAGATAGTTGTTTAGACTATTGTACGCTGCACTCTCCAGAGTGAAACCAACGCCCGAAATACTACATTTTTTTATCTCGTTCATACGCTTTTCTTTTACTTTTTGATAATTGTACTTGCACCCGAGTTTGCGATTGTATTTATCTTACAATCACCACTATACGTAATTGATGATGCGCCTTTGGCTGTGGCGTTTAGCTGCTGTGAGCACTCTATGATAATGGCCGATGCACCAAAAGATTTTGCCTCGCAAAATGTCGCTTTTGATGTCGCTTTTGACGCACCGCTGCACTCCAAATCGAGGGACGATACATCCAGTTTTTCGGCTTGAAGTGTCGATGCGCCTGAGACCTCAATATCGCCCTTCTCCGCTGTACCGCAGAGCTCTGCATTTGCTGCGCCCGCAAGTTCTACATCGAGCTCTCCAACCTCCATTTTACACTTGATTGTCGAGGCCCCTTTAGCGTTCAAATCGAGCTCTTCTCCCATAATAGTCGGCTTTACAATTACACGTGCTGCGGACTCTGCTTCAATCTCTCGAATCTGTCCGTTATTTGGGATATAGACCTCGGCTAAAAGGTTCGAGCGACGTGATATTGGTGTACCTCGGAGTAGGGTGGCATAGAGTGTTCCATCTTTAACCATAAGCGACACATATGGTATAATAGATTGTGGCGCTCTAACAATTATATTCCCCTTGGTGCGCTCCTCTACAATTAGTCGAATGGCATTTGATACCTCTATCTTGTCGAAGTTCATGGCTGAGCGTCGGGCTTCGACCACTATTTTGTGCTCGTTGGCCAGAACGATGCCCGTCTTTGTGTTTGTCTCCCCGTCGGTTTGGGCAAATGCACCGCCGCTGACCATGACGAGAGTAATAATTGCAATTATTCGTTTCATAATCTTACTATTTTTACCTTTTGCGAATTGTATTTATCTGCTCTACAAGCGAGAACCACGCATCATCCAGCGATTCGAGATAGGTGCGCCCCTCGTCGGTCAGGGTATAGTACTTTCGTGGCGGACCTTGCAACGACTCCTCCCATCGATAGGTAAGGTAGCCTGCATTCTTCAAGCGCGTAAGTAGTGGATAGAGCGTGCCCTCGACTACAATCATTTCGGCCTTCTTCATCTCGGCAATGATTGCCGGAGCATATTCATCCCCATTCGCCAAAATTGCAAGCACGCAGTACTCCATTATGCCTTTGCGCATCTGTATTTTAACATTATCCATAGGTGCACTATTTTTTGAATATATTCAACGTAATGCCTCTCTATTTGTTACTCTTCAGGGATAATCAGCCAGAGAATTATATATACCCATAGCGACATACCACCGAAGAAAATCAGCAGGAATGTGGCGATTCGCAGTGCTGTGCTGTCAATTCCAAAATACTTTGCCAAGCCTCCGCAAACTCCCGCAATCGAACGGTCTGTTCGCGATCTACGTAACTGTTTCATATCTCTACTCTTTTTGTTGTTTGTATCCTCTTTACCCTCTGCTCCGAAATCCTCGGGTGCTCCAATACGTCGAACAACCCTCTCAACCATTGCAAGGGTGACAACCATAAGGGGCGAGGGAAGCTCCTCCCGAAAAATCTCGGCTATACGAATCTCGATGTCGCTTACAATCTCGTCCGTATCGACCGATATGCGACTGCGTATATCTTGCAGGTATGCGTTTAAGCGGTCGTAAGCATCTCGGTCAAGTGTGAAAACCTGTTGGCCAATGTTTGCATTAATTGTCTCTTTCATACTATTTATATTATTACATTCCTGCTCCTTTTGAGTTTCCGCCTATATTATCTCCTCCATCGTCCGACTTGACGTTTGTGCGCTTGACATACAAACCCTGCTTGCCAAAGTTGTAACTTACGGAGAGTCGTATGCAACGACCTACGGTACTATCCGAACGCCACTGACGAAAGGTCGGAGTGTCGGACATCGTCTTGAAGGTTGATAGTCGTTCGTTTGGATTATATACCGCAACGGCAATCTCCAACCTATCTTTCAGTAACTTCTGTCCAAGGCGAGCTTGCGTTCCGAATACCCAATTTGTGCCGACACTGCCCACCTGTGGCTCCATACGTAACAGATACTCTCCAAGCGTAAGCCTTGCACCCTTCCACAGCGCAATCATCATATTGAGGTTATGCGACAAGGTCCAGCCCTTGCTCTCAACACCCTCGTCAGGCAACTTGAAAGCCAAGTGACCACCTCGCACAGACAACGAGAGGTTGAATTTCGATGATGGGCGATAGGAGAGCGACACCCCTGCTCCGTAACCGCGCATACGACCATAATTGCGATAGGTGGAGTTCACAAAGCCCTCGCCATCTATAAATGAGTATGACGATATAAGGTTGTTCGAGAGGCGCGAATACAACTCGCCCGTTGCGCTCCACTTATTGTCCGAATAGGCATATTTCAACGATAGGTTATGAGTAACACCTGTGCGGAGGTCGGGGTTTCCGTACTGCTTCTCTGCCATACCCTCTGTTACAAATGGCGACATCGCATAGATGCCCGGGCGAGAGAGTCGCTCCGTGTAGGAGAAGGCGAGTGTGTGCCCCGTCTTAGGCAGATAGGTTAATGAGATATACGGAATAACATTCACAAGCGAGGTGTTCCACTTCTCACGCTTATCGCTCTGATAGTCGGTTGCGTACCACGCCCCCTCTAAGCGACCGCCTGCGCGCACCGAAAGTTTATCCATCGAGTAGGCGTAACCTGCATATACACCGAGTATATTGCGTGTCAAGCGCGTAGTACCCTGCGACTCGGCGAGTATGGCATCTGTCGCATCGCTGTTTGCTTGGTGGGTGGTGGTTAGCGTATTGTCGTACGAGTGCTTTGCACCTGCCTCAATGGTGTGGTGCTTGTTTATCGGGTTTATGTAGTCAATCTGCGCAATATTATTTACCATATTCACCCGTTTGTCTGTCAATATCTTCGATGCGGTGATATCGCTACCATAGGGATTGTAGAGTTGCAACTGCATCTGCTCCTGTGGCGGAATAATCGAGATATTATCCGACACGGTCAGTGTATGCCCATCGCCCTTGAAGGAGTGCTGATAACTTACCGTAGCATCTACTCCAAACCAATCGTGCGTATTGGTCTGTGGCGAGTTGTAGCCATATAGCAACGCCTTGTTGCTGTCGAAATAGTCGTACTTTGCTCTGACATCGCTCTTCTGCTTGCCACCCCAAATGCCGACCTCGGCGGTAACGAGGTTTACCGAGTCAATCTGATAGCTTGCATTTACATTGCCATAGAGCGAGTAGTAGCCGTAACCATAGTTGCCATCGGCATTCATATAGCGATAGCCTGAGCCATCAACCAAATTCTCGAAATGGTTGCTCTGATATCCCACTACATCGCGATTAGCCCACGCCTGCGAGTAGTATAGCGAGGTCGAAAGCGACAACTTCTTGGTCTGCACCGTAAATTGTGCCGAGTTGTTGGTATTCCAGTTGCGATTGAACCAATTGCCGGCAGCAAGATTTACGCGACCATTGTAGCCATCGAACTTTGCCTTTGTGGTGATGATATTCAAAACACCACCCACGCCCTCGGCATCGTACTTCATCGAGGGGTTTGTTACGACTTCGATGCGCTTGATTGACGAGGCGGGCATACTCTTGATAATATCGGCGAAGTTGCGCGACATGGTAGAGGACTCATGACCATTTACGAGTATCTTGTAGTCGCTCTGTCCATTCATCAATACATTTCCGCTTGCATCGAGTGAGAGTTGAGGTACTTTACGGATAATATCTTCGAGTGTACTTGTCGAAGCTTCAGGGTCGTCCTCAACCGAGTAGGTCAATTTCTCGGCATCTGCGGTAACGATAGGCTTCTGAACGGTGATATTTACCGCATCTACCGCAACACCCTCCGTTAGGGCGATCTCGCCTAAATCTATACGCTTGTTTGTCGCCTCAACTTGCTGCTTGTGGGTGTTGTAGCCCACGGATGATACCTCCAATACCATCTTGCCCGTCTGCTCTGTTTCGAGCGAGAACGAGCCATCGGCACGCGCTGCTACGGCTGCAACAATTGTGGTGTCGCGCAAGAGTGCGACTGTGGCATAGCCCACCTCTTTGCGAGAGGTAGCATCGACCACCTTTCCCAGTAGGGTGGTCTTTGCCGACAGTGCTGTTGTTGTCATTAACAACGCAAATGTTAAAAAATACTTGCCCATTATCTCTGCTTTATAGTTCTTTGTTAATGCAAATATAATACATTGTTTGGTACTATGCAATAAATAGTACTGAAATTTTTATAAAAAAGTGCAAAAAAATAGTGTATTTACCGAAAAACGATAAATACACCTATGTTATATATAGCTGAGCTATATTGAGAATTGGGAATTGAGAATTAACTACTCACTACTCGTTACTCACTACTCACTAATTAAAAGTTTTCCGTTGTCAGAATATATTCTATTTCGCTAACATTTGTTGAGTCTTTGACCAAAACACGTTTCTCTTTATCTATGAGATATAGAGATGGGATAGCGTTTATATTGTAGAGCTTTTCGCGGTCTATAAGGCACCCTCTGTCATAGCCGTTTATCCACGCAGAGGGCATATCGCCGAGGTGCTTTTTCCACTCGTCGAGGTTCTCGTCGGGGTATATGGCAAGGATTTTAAGTGAGCCCTGTCGCTGCCTCTCGGCAATAATAGACGACTCTTTCAAGGCCTTTGTAATTTCGCGACACATCGAGCAGCCAGGGTTGTTGATGTAGATGATGACAAAATCGTTTTTAAGGGCATAGAGACTGCCTCTGTTACCCGATTTTGTGGTGTAGTAGAAGTTGTTGGCTTTGTGGCCGATACGATTTTGCGATACGATGTTGAGCTCATACTCGGGAGCCATCTTCTCATACTTATCGTAGTGTGGAGATGCTATCTGTGCTTCCAATACTGCCATATATAGCTCATCGCTGCGTAGTGGAGAGTTGGGATCGTGCAACACCCTCTCGGAGAGCATCACAAAGTAGTCGAACATCCTTTTCGATGCCGAAGCGCGTTGCATCAACTTGCGTATGGGTTCCTGATTTGTGGGTCCGACCACACTACCTACGAAGGTTGCGTATGCGCGTAACATCTCCACCGTGTCGGCCTTGGTGGTGTAGAGTGTGTCGGCAAAGTCGAAGTTGTCCCAATAGTGGTTAAGCATATACTCCGCCTTTTTCTCCTGTGCTATGTGTAGTGGGGGATATACATAGTTGAATTTGTAGCTCTTTGGGGAGGGACTCTTTTTTGGTGCATCTGCGCATCCTGCGCACAGGAGGGCTAATGTTATTGCTATTATGGAATATCTCATTACTACGATTTTATGCAAGAATTGTACAAAGTATCTTTTTGTTATCGTGCAAAGTTACGAACAAAATCGGGAATACCGAGCTGCTACCTCCAAAAAAAATGGCGTAATTATTGCGCTGTAGTCTCCTCGATAACAAATACCAATAAGAAGATGGATATAAAAAACAAGACAGGTTTTCGCCTATCGGTGGCGACGCTTGCAATTATGAATGTTACCGCAGTAGTTAGTCTGCGAGGTTTGGCGGCGGAGTCGGTTTATGGCCTCTCCTCTGCGTTTTACTATCTCTTTGCCGCCATAGTATTTCTTATCCCTACAGCACTTGTGGCGGCAGAGTTGGCGGCAATGTACTCCGACAAGCAGGGTGGAGTTTTTCGCTGGGTAGGTGAAGCTATGGGGGCGCGATTGGGTTTCCTTGCCATTTGGATTCAGTGGATTCAATCGACCATTTGGTATCCTACGGTGCTCACCTTTGGTGCGGTATCGATTGCCTTTATAGGTATGGACCAGGCGCACGATATGGCTCTCGCCTCGAATAAGGTCTTTACCCTTATTGTGGTGCTTGCGATATATTGGGTGGCCACCTTTATTGCCCTCAAGGGGTTGAGTTGGGTTGGAAAAATCAGCAAGTGGGGCGGGCTTATTGGAACAATTATCCCGGCTGCGCTACTTATAATTATGGGTATTGCCTACCTCGCTACGGGCGGCACAAACCATATGGACCTCTCTCAAGGCTTCTTCCCCGACCTCTCGAAGTTTAACAATCTGGTGTTGGCAAGTGGTATTTTCCTCTTTTATGCCGGAATGGAGATGATGGGAGTGCATGTTATGGAGGTCGATAATCCGCGCAAAAACTACCCGAAAGCTATATTGCTGGGCGCACTGATTACGGTTCTGATTTTTATCTTCGGAACATTCTCCTTGGGCTTTATTGTCCCTGCCAAGGAGGTAAATCTCACCCAGTCGTTGTTGGTAGGCTTCGACAACTACCTCTCCTATTTCAAGATGTCGTGGGCTTCACCGATAGTGGCTATTGCCCTTATGTTTGGTGTGTTGGCGGGAGTATTGACATGGGTGTCGGGACCGTCAAAGGGTATCTTTGCCGTAGGTAAGGCCGGCTATCTGCCACCATTCTTCCAGAAGGAGAACTCTAATGGCGTTCAGCGCAATATTCTGCTTATTCAGGGGTGTGTCGTAACGCTGCTGGCACTGTTGTTTGTGGTTATGCCATCCGTGCAGTCCTTCTATCAGATTTTGTCGCAGCTCACCGCCCTCCTATACCTCATTATGTATATGCTGATGTTTGCCTCGGCCATCGTACTTCGCTATCGCCGAGCACAGAAGGAGCGTCCGTTCCGTCTTGGTGGTAATGGTACGATGTGGATTATTGCGGGTGTCGGCTTCCTTGGCTCGTTGTTGGCCTTTGTGTTGAGTTTTATTCCTCCGGCACAGATTGCTACGGGAAGCACAACGGTTTGGTATTCGGTTCTCTTCGGAGGAGCATTCATAGTGATTATTCTGCCATTTATAATCTATGCAATGCGAAAGCCTTCGTGGCGCAATAAATCGGCTCTCTTTGCTCCGTTCGAGTGGGAGCAGCAGTAACCATATAAATTCTTACAAAGCGAGGGTGTCCAATAACTTTTTGGACACCCTCGCTCTTGCAATGTCTGTTCTTGTTTAGTAAACGAACTCGTCGCTCTCTGTTCCGAATCCCGGAAGAGCTACACTGTCGCCGTAGCCGCCTTCAACAGCCACTTCGAATATCTCCAATTCTGGTTTCAAATAGTTTTTCATAGTCGTTAATGGTGTTAAAGGTTTGATTATTTAACTACTGGTTTTGTAGTCAAGTACTTACAACCGTCATAGTTCTCATCACCTGTCCAAGCGGTCGAACCTCCGTAAATGAAGTCGAAGTAGTTGGTCGCAGAGAAGAGAGGTGATTCGATATACTCATCATCGGTAGAGTCGTAAACCAATCCGTAGCCTGCCAAATAGCAATCCTTAACGGTTGCGCTGGTACGTGGCGAGCCCGAGATGTAGCCTATGCTTGCGTGGTTGATGCCACTTACATTGATGCCACAGTAGCACTTTGCGCCATTGATAACATCGCTTGCCGTAACATTCGCTCCAATGCCGCCGACCTTAACTTTGCACGCCTCGCCCTTCTTGACGGTGGTATTTTGGATGGTGATGTTTCCGGTGTTGATCATATCGCCGGTGAGTACATATGGATCCGCAACACCATCCTTGTTCTCATCAGTTGTGAGGGCCTGCAAGTTGGCGAAGAGACCTGCTATGTAGGCGTAATCACCACCGATAGTTAATGCTTTGTCTGCGGTACCGAGTGTGAAGTTACCTGTATTTGCTACGTTGTTAGCATAGTAAACGGTCTTCTGCTGTGTGCTGAATCCTCCTAATAAGAGGTTGGTACCAACGCTTCCGGTAAGAGTTATGTTACCCGAATGAACAAAGTTGTTTACGGTGTTGTTGCGAGTCATACCCAAGTTGTTCTGATTAGCATATCCTCCGTACGAGAAGTAGGCAGTGGTAGAACCTGTGAAGTTTACATCACCCGAAATAGTACACTTATCAACAGTGGTTATTGCTGCGCTGATATATGCACCAACACCACCAATCTGGATGTTGCCGTCAACATTGCCGTGGAGATTCAAGTCGCAATCGCACACAAATCGAGTGAGGACGTGTGGGTTACCACCTCCGTAAGGATAGACGTTGAAACCACCGAAACGGAGTATGCCACTCTTGCCATTAACGGTGAGTGAACCACCAACCTTACAATCGGTAGCAGTAATCTTGAAGCCCTTTGGAGCATCCGCTTTCGAGTAGGCAGTACCTGCAAATCCCGACATCTCCAATGCACCGAGGCCATTTGAGTTGATATCTACGGTAGAGTAGTTCGAGCAGTTGGTAAATTCGTAGGTAGCTGTAGCCTCCAACGAAGAGCAGGTTCCAATCCAACCAAGATATGTAGTGCCACTAATCTTTGCAATCTTGATTGTTACCTTCGAAGTGTTGGTAGATGAACAGTTGTCAAACTTCGCCATCTGGCTGATATCACCAATAAAGCTACCGAAGAAAGTTCTATCCTTGAGAGTACCATTTCCGCTAATCTCAACCTCGGCTGTGCTTGTACAGTTGGAGTAGATATCCTGTCCCTTGCTATAGCTTGTGTGGCCATATGCGTAGCCGTGGAAGCCTCCTACGCGAGAGAAGTGGTGTACATAGGCTGGTGCATAGGTAATCTTGCCCGTATTGTCACAATCAGTGAAGGTTGTGATATAGTTGTCAAGACGATGCTGGTGGTAACCGACAATACCTCCTACGCATAAATCGTAGCACTTGCCGGTAGGATTTATCGTAATTGCTCCGCTATTGTCGCAATCGGTGAGGATATTAGTCGTTCCAAGTGTGTAGCCAATAAGACCGCCGATACCAACGATTTGTCCTGCGCCTATAGTAGTGCTTGTCGAACCATCTTCTGCTGTTGCGTCGGTCTCTACATAGCTGATAGATGTTCCGCCTACGGTGATATTACCGCTATTCTTTGTACGGATAAAGCTCAATACATACTCTGTGGTCTTGGAATAAACCTGTCCCATGATACCTCCGAGGTAGAGTCCGTTGAGGTACTCCGGCTCGAGAGTGATATCTGCCTTATTCTCGCAATCGGTGAAAGTGGTACTTACACCGGCAGAGGTGTAGGATACAATACCTGCAATCATTGCCTCGGTGGAGATACGCTTTGGCTTAATGGTCATCTTACCGCCTTCGAGGTTCTTGCAATTAGTGAAGTTTCCGCCCGTAACATTGTTGAAGAGACCTCCCATATAGAGACGACCGTTGTTTCCGGTTGTATTGTTTGTATAGGCACCTACAGTGAAAGAGCCACTATTGGTACAGTTCGAAGCAACAGTCTCTGCTCCACTAACAGTATCTGCAATACCGGCCAACTTTACCAATTTCTTCATTGTGAGGTTGTCTTCGATGGTTAGGTTTCCGCTATTGTGGTTGTTTGTGAAGTTGCAGTTTGTAAAATTCTTGAAGAGACCGGACAAATATACATCCGAAGCTAATGATGCTCCGGTTTTAATGGTGATATTGCCACTATTGCTACAATCGCTAATAGATGGCGAGGAGATTGAGTCATTGCTCAAACCTGCCAAATATGTTACGCTTGTTACCTTCGCAGTCGCCTCTACGGTGATGTCGCCCGTGTTCTTGCAGTTGGAGAACGGAGCCGATGAGTTGTAGGATGTCAATCCCGAACCGCGGAAGTTCTTTGATGTTCCTCGGTGGATTATGTCACCATTGTTGGTACAGTTGCTACAAGGGTTGTCTGCATTGAGGTTGAGAGTTCCGGTGATACCGGAGAGAAGAATATCTCCGGTGTTGGAACTACCTACTGCAGTAGAGAGTGTACCATTGTTCGTACAGTTGTTAAACTCGATAAAAGGGGTTTGTCCCGACAAATCGCTCGCTTTACCAACAACACCCGATATATACATATTGTGCTTTTGGGTTTTGCTCTCGAACGAGATGCTTCCGTTGTTTACAAGATAGCTGAACGAGGAGCTGTTTGCCGCGCAGCCGACAACACCTCCGATTGTAGCCTTGCAAGCCAATGTTTCGGCGCAAAGCGATTTAGCCACGATATTTACGTTGTTTGTAGAGTTTTTCACCGTAGCTCCCGATGCTGTACCGACCAAACCACCTATGGTGATGTCGCTGTAGTTGTTAGCCACAGAACTTGCTGCAAATGTGGTATTGTTTATGGTCATCGAACCCGAAGCCGAGCAGTTAATCATCGAACCCAACAACTCGCAAGCGATAGCACCAACCTTTACACGCTCGGTCTCCTCGATTGCTACATTGGTAAGCTTAACATTCTTAATCAACGCCGATGTGGTACCGAAGAGAGGAGCTTTCAATCCGTTGATGGTGTGTCCATTGCCATTGAAGGTGCTGATGAAACCATCGATTGGAGTCCAAACAGCCTCGGCAGGAACCTCGATGTTAGCCACAACGAGAGCATTCTGCGTAAATGGCGCATCCTCGGTCTGCGATGCTACAGCCTCAGCAAACTTAGCCAAATCCTCGTAGTCCTCGATGTAGAAGTCGGTGGTGTTTGGCTCGTAAAGAATAGGGGTAGAGAATGTGCGAACAACACCGGCCTTCAAAGGCTTCTTGTCAGCCATAATCTCTGCAACCATCACCTTGTTGTCGGTATCGAAGAGAGTTACATTGAGGCAGTTGTAGGTGCCTGCAGGGACAACCACATAGACATCCTGTGCCTGCTCTGTAAGCTGCAATCCCTTACCAAAAGAGTAGGTGATAACATTTGCGGCCTCTGCGCTTGGAGTAACCTCGCCACTCTTGAAATCGATGTCGTAGGTACCGGCGATTGGACCATTTACGGTAGAGATTTGAATCTTCTCCAACTTTGCAGAACCTGCAATACCGAACTTGAGAACTCCTGTAAGGTGGTGCATTGTGAAGCCCGAGCCACTCTCGCTATAGCCATACATTGTGGCAACATTGCTTGCGAAGGTATCCTTGCCGGCAACGTGAGTCTGCTCTGCAGCAAATAGAACCTGTCCTGCAGGGGCTGCAGGGTAGGCAATGCAGTAAGGAGTGCCACTTGTTGGCATTGTAAACGTAGCTACCGAAGCATTCTCGCTACTGATAACAGCCTCCTCCGAGGCATTTCCGTTTACCGAAATTTTGTCGCCCTCGCTCCAATAGAGAGGGTAGATACCATCAGCCTCCTCTCCAAGTTGAGTACGAGACTCCTCCAGGGAGAGAGTGAGAGTCATCTGACCTTCGCCGCCAAATTGAACGCCGAGGTCCTCAGTTGCATCCGTCGTACACGCAATAGCGAACAACGCTGCAACAGTCAAGAAAAATTTTGCAAATTTTTTCATTGTTCTATTTGATTTGAATTTAGAAATTGTTTGTCTATAATCGCCCGCAAATTTATAAAATAAATTTTACATCACAAAATTTTAGGATTTGAGACTTGAAAATTAAGAATGAATAATTATTCCCTCTAACAACCCTTATTGAAGGGTAATGTCCGAATAACTGCTCAACACTCTCTAAAAAGCTTCAAAAAAAGCATCAAAAAGCATCGGGGCCAACCGAGTTCTCCCCGATTAGCCCCAACGCTTGATATCTCAAAAAATGTTTAGTAAACAAACTCGTCACTTTCGGTGCCGAAGCCCGGAAGAGCCACACTCTCGCCGTAGCCGCCCTCAACAGCCACCTCGAAAACCTCAAATTCCGGTCTCAAATAGTTTTTCATAGTCGTTAATGGTGTTAAAGGTTAATTACTCGGCAGGGGTCTCTACCACATTTACGGTATAGTCAATTTGATCCTTCGATGTGATTACACTACATCCATCATACTCAGGTGTGATAGTGCTCCAATCCGGATTTGTTCCATACATGTAATTGAAGAAATTACTTGCAGTAAGGGTAGTCTTGATGTCAATATCATCGATTGCATCGCGAGCCTTAACTATCGAACCACCAACCTTTGCATTTGTGAATTGACACGTGCCTGCAGTTCGTGGATTTTTGCTGAGAATAGCATAGATAGCTGCATTTCTCGAGCCTGAAGCCACTCCGTGGTTAGGAGCATAGATGTTGCAGAAGCACTGTGCGCCATCGACAGGTGCGGTTACGGTACCGATAAGACCCGAGAAGGTGTTTGTTCCGCTATCGTTTGTTCCGGTGCAAGTGATATTTCCCGTGTTTATGAGTTTAACAGGGTATGTCACGAATGTACCGGCATTAAAGTATGGCATGATTCCACCCATATAGGTTGGGCCTTTAGATTCACCCGTATAGTAGAGATCACCCTCGTTAATGATATTGCCTGTACAATTACTAAATGCAGGGGCTGTAGCAGCAGCGCCGTCGCTACCACCGATAATACCACCAATCGATATGCCGGTAGTGCTATTCTGCTTACCCGAGTAGGTGATGTCACCGGTATTCTTGAAGCCGCCGATAATCTGCATTACACCTTTGGTAAATTGGCTGCACAATCCTCCGAAGCGCGCCGTACCTGCCGAGCGCGCACTCGAAGTACCGGCCATTGTGATATCGCCATTATTCTCACACGCCTCAATGATGTTCGTCTTTGCGTCAGTTTCGATATTGGCAATTAGACCTCCAAAGCGAGTGCAGTTTGCAGCCGAGCCGGTAAAGTTGATGTTACCGTTGTTGATGCAACGACGATAGGTTGTGTTCGAGCCACCCGAGTAGCACAAACCGCCGATGAATACGTCCGAACCGGTATTTGAGGCATTACCAGCAATAGCAGATACAGAGATATCTCCGTTGTTTATGCAATCCTCACGCAAACAAGCACTATTGACAGTTACAACACCACCAACATATATTGAGCCTGCACTCGAACCTTTGAGCTCAATTGCGCCGTTGTTTTCGCATCTCACCATATCGTTTTGTCCTTGACGGCACACTCCTCCGACCCACACAGTTGATTTAGAGTCCAGAGCCTCAACAGTGATGTCTCCGTAGTTTACACAGTCGGTCAATGGACCATTTCCACCCTCCATCACAATTCCGGATGTAGCATTCTTGTAGTACTGACGCACATGGTAGGTGTCAATACCGGCCACAGATATTGCGCCTGATGCGTAAGCCTTAACATCTATAGCACCATAGTTCTGCGAGCTGGAGAATGGCATTCTATTCTGAGCCGAAAGACCTCCAACAACAAGCGTTGAGTACGAACCCTTCACGGATATAGTTCCCTTGTTGATGATGTTTGTTCGAACATTTGAGCCATCGTTACCGCCAACAATACCACCTATGTAGCTACGGGTGTTTTTTACAACGGTATTCTCGTCTAAGGTGATATTACCGTGATTTTCGGATTTATTGAGTGTTCCATAACCTGTGATACCTCCGACGAAGAGAGTCTCACCCGCATACGAACCGGAAATGTTTATATTGCCTTTGTTGATGGACTGTGCGCACGATTGTGATGTATAGCCACTAACACCTGCCACGAAGAATGATCGGTCAACAACTGATTGGACATTATCAGTAACGTCGGCGTGAACGGAGAAGTCGATATCGACATTCACATCTGCATAGTTGCAAGAGGCTGTTTGGGTACAGGTTGTACGATAAGCAGTTACACCTCCCACATTGCAGTAGTACGAACTTGATGTAAGGTATATAATATTTCCCTTACAGGTAACTACACCCTCCTTGTTGTTTACCATGTTGGTTATGATGCTTCTACCAAAGCCCTCGCAGCCACCGATACGATAGTGATAAAGACCTCCGCTTGGGGCATTTGGATCGGTGGAGCCGAGACAATTGATAGGTGCATTGTTCGAACAATTCTTCGAGTAGTATGTCAAACCACTTGCACTATAGTTACAGCCTGAAATACCCGCCAACATAATACCACGGAAGATAGTATTCTCGGTTACGGTTACTTCGCCAAAGTTGTCGCAATTCTCCAAATTTGTGTACCACGATGCACCGCAGATACCACCCGAGAAGGTCTGTCCGAAAGTTCCATCGAGCTTAATGGCTCCATAGTTATCGCAGTTGAGCAACGAGGTGTATGCTCCACGAGCTAAGATGCCCGCCGCGTGAGTAAATCCATACTCTTGTGTGTCCCTACCTTCACCGGCACCGTTTGCCTGAATGGTTATTTCGCCATAGTTTGTACAGTTGGTGAATGTTGCACCGACATTGGAAATCTTGTTGCTTGTACTTGCAAGAGTGGTGTCGTGATGAAGACCTGCAGCAATACCTCCAACTGTAGGATAGATAACCAAATTATCGGCCTTACAGCAGATATCCTGATAGAGAATGTTGCCTCTATTTACACAGCCGTTGAGATGGGTGTAGGCCTTGCCCTCGGTCAAAGTGGCAGTGTAAGCATTACCCACGATACCGCCGATATAAGGGCGCAGCTTTGCGGTGTTACCCTCAACAGCAACCTGGTCGATAGTGAATGTTATATTGTTTACGCAGTCGCTGATTTTTGCACCCTGCGACTGTGCAACGATACCTGCATAGTTCATCTCGATATCGTTACCTGATCCATTAGGAACATATGTGGTGTTATTGACCGTGAAGGTTCCGCTTACCGAACAATGCTCGATTGTAGGGATTCCGGCATCGGTTGCTACCACCATGCAGGCCAAAGCTCCCATGATTGGCTTGTCATTTGAGTTGAGAGCAACATCCTTCAGGTGCAAACCCTTAATCGAAGCGTTTGTAGTGCCGAAGAGTGGGGCGGTCAAGCCCTTGATAGCGTAACCATTACCGCGAACGGTCTTTGCGTAACCCTCGATTGATGTCCAGGCCTCGCCTGTCATATCGACATCGGCCACAAAAAGCACATCCTTGTCGAGTGTTGCGGCCTGCTCGGCAAACTTCTTCAAGGTAGCAACGTCCTTAACTACAAACACTTGGTCGGTCGCTGCATAGGCGATATTACTCGAGAACTCACGAACTTTACCTACTGTCAAAGGCTTCGACTCGTCGGCCTTAACGGTAGCGTACATCACGCCTCCATCAACATCGTACAATGTTACGTACAACTCGTCATAAGTTCCTGCCGGAACAGCTACATGGAGGTAGGTAGGCTCGCTCGAGAGCTGAACACCCTCGCCGAACGAGTACTCGATAACCTCCTTCGATGTTGGAGATACCTTTACCTCACCGGTAGTGAACTCCATCTCGAAGAGACCTGCGATAGGGGTGCGATCTACGGTCGAAATCTGCGCCATAGACAACTTTGCATTACCCACAACGCCAATCTTCAATACACCTGTGAGGTGGTTGAGCTGAGCACCGAAGCCATCCTCGCTGAATGCGTACATTGTAGCCACATCCTTACCGAAAGAGTCGTTCGATACGTGAGTCTGCTTCTCGGCAAACATCACATATCCCATAGGGGCAGCTGGGTAGGCAATGCAGTAAGGGGTTGATGTGCCTACAACCATAAATGTTGCACTTGCCGGATTGTCGCCAATAATAGCTTCGTCCGACTCAACTCCGTTTACCGAAATTCTGTCACCCATGCTCCAATGAAGCGGATAGACCTCACCGGCCTTCTCACCAAGTTGAGTACGCGACTCCTCGAGTGAGAGGGTGATGGCAGTTTTTCCTTCGCCAAGACCTACGCTGAGGTCCTCAGTCACATCCGTTGTACACGAAAAGGCTGCCAACGCTGCAACTGCCAAGAAAATTTTTGTCAAATTTTTCATCTTAGTTGAATTATTATTTGGTTGTTTACGTAAGTGTCTGTGTTTCAACAAATTACCCCCCCCTAACAATTTAGGGAGGGCAAGGGCACACTTTGTGTATGCAAATATAAATATTTTTTCAAAAATGTGTATGCA
>JAZQIS010000032.1:0-3574 GCA_045541235.1 Alistipes sp. | reverse complement strand
AAGTCGAGGAAGTTCCATCTAACCTCATTTGCCATAAGCATAAATGTATGTCCGTCGTACTCGCGACCCCATCCTTGCATACAGTGAAAGAGGCTCATGCGCGATGCGGTAACATCTTCAACATCGGGGTGTTGTTGCAATCGCTCAATGATAGTTTCGGCCTTGGGTGTAAGGTTATAGTCGGCAAAGGTTACGATGTTTGAGCGGTCAAAGCCCAAATCGAAGTTTATCATATAGCGATATTGGAGGAAGAATACGCCCGTGATGATAATCAGCACCATCGCTACCGTAAATTGTACACCCACCATCACCGAGCGCAATCTGCGACCCGTCGCCGACTGCGCGAAACCGCCCTTAACACCCAACGAGGCGTTGAAACGGGTGATGTAGAACGCCGGATACAATGCCGCCACAACAGCCAATAGCACCATAAGCACAACCATCACAGCGATTACGGGGAGGTTGTCCGAGAGTGCCAACGAGCAAGTGACGTAGTTTGTTATAAAGCTCTCTTGAATGGCTATCATCAGGTAGAAGGTCAACGCCATAGATATAAGCACCAAGCCGATAGCCTCGAACAAGAAGTTCCAACGCAGTGTACCCTGACTTGCACCAAAGACCTTGCAGATATTCACCGCACGCATACGCACCGGCACAAGCGCGAAGAAGAAGTTTACGAAGTTGATAAAGGCGATGACTACAATGACCAACCCGATAATTGCCAATGTGGCTGTTGTCGCCTTTGTGCCAAACGCAAAGTAGTAGTTGTCGTAGGTCTCAATATTTGACTCATAGTACATCTTGTCAAGTCGTATCAAGCGCACGGGCTGTAACTCGTCGCCCTCCTCGAAGAAATCCTCCTCTTCGGGGTACTCCCTCTTAAACTCCTCGACCATAGCCAAAAACCACTTGGCATACTGATCGCTCCAAATGCGGCAGAAGGTCTCGGTGTTGGCTCCCTCTTTGAGGCGTACGAAGCAGGAGTAGTTCCAATTATAGTTCGTCTGACCTTGTGCGAGGTTGTCGTTTTGGAAGATTTTGCGATGGTGAAGGAAGCTATTTTTCGGAAAATCCTTGTAGATAGCAACCACTTGTTGTGGCTCTGTAGGCTTGCCGTCGTAGTGCCACTGACCACCTTCGAACCATATATCATCACCTATGCCTATGCCCATCTGCTCGGCAACCGACTCGGCGACAACCACCGTATTAGGCTCGACAACCCTGCTCAAATCACCTGCCACAGCCTCAAAATTAAAGAGTTCAACTACATTTGCATTGCCAAGGTGTACGCCGATATTGAACTTATCGAAGTTGTAGTTATCGCGCTTAACCCACACACGACCAATGTCTGCCGAGGGTCGCATCGAAGCCATAAGCTCCACATCGGGACAAAGCTCTTTAGTCTCATAACTTATCGGCTGTGGGCAGTTGAGCGACCACGACTCCTCCGCATCACCCATCCTTGAAGAGCCCCACTCGGTTGAGACAAGATATATGCGGTCGGAGTCCTCGATTGGTTGGTTGTAGGAGATTGAGTAGTAGACCTGCGATGCGATGATGTAGAACGCCACAAAGGCGAGGGTCAAACCGAGCACATTAAGCAGCGATGCGACCTTGTAACGACGTAATGTCATTAAAAAATTCTTAAACGCGATTTTCATATTGTTTGAGTTTTTAATTTTCCATTTTAATCATATCAATCGGGTTGGTATTGGCCGTGCGCCAAGTGCGGATGATAAGTATCACATATACAATGACTATCACAACCGCTGCTCCGATAGCAAAAATCCACCAAGCCAAAGGCTCGCACATAGTTTCGAGCAGTTCAAGGTATTTCATTCCGCCCCATACAGCACCAGCTATACCTGTCACTACTGCCGGAATGACAACCCACGAGATATTAAGACTCAATAGGCTAAGCACCTGCGATGTTGTAGCCCCGTTTACCTTGCGAATGGCTATCTCCTTGCGGCGGCGAGCCATCTCGCCTGCGAGATAACCGACAAGTCCGATGAGCGAGATAATGAGCGTTACGATGCTTACCAAAAGTACATTGTCACGCATACTCTCACGCGACACAAAGCGATCTTTAACTCTGTCGGCATAGTTAATGAGTTGATACTCCCATTTTGCGTGGTAGTTTTTGGCGATGACCTCATCAAGGGCCTTAATATTCTCGGTTGTAAGCTTCGTTAGACGGACGTTGAGTTGCAAAGTCATCTCCTTGTTCTCCTCCACCAAACACGCAGTGCGATATACGGTGAGTGGCATCACATAACCTCCCGCCTGCGTAAAGTCACGAATAACACCCACGACCTCACGCCATCCTCCGTTCTGGAAGTATTGCTTACCAACGGCCTCATCGATAGTCCAACCGTGCTGGCGAACAAACTCCTCATTTACGAGCGTCTTCGTAAGCGCATCTTGTGTGGTAAAGTTTCGTCCGGCGACAATCTCCATTCCCATAGTCTCGATGTAGGCCTCATCAAAGTACTCGAAGCGGCACGAGAAGAGAATCTCCTTCTTCTCCACATCGAAGATAGGATTGCCGAAATAACCCCATATAGGGTACTGCATGGAGTGGCCCACACTCTCGACAAAGGGCAGTCGTTTGAGTTCCTCGACCATCGTGGAGCGTTGCGAGGGGGTGGCCGGATAGCTCATCGTCACCACTCGGTCATACTCATAGCCCAAATCGGCCTTCGTCACATACTCCGACTGCTGTGCGGTGATAAGCAGGAAACAAGTGACTCCCGTCGTACAGGCCACCTGCACGAAGAGTAGTATGCGTTTCCACCAAGTGCGATTATCCGAGCCACGACGGAAAGCATAACTCATCTTAACGCGCGAGTAGAGAGCCGCAGGAATCAAACCCGCAATAAGGAAAGATACGATACATACCATTACGGGTATCCACATACGCTCAACAGCAAAGAGCTGTGATAAGTTGTAGCCGAGCAGTTGGTAAATCTCCTGATGCAAGCAGAGCAGTACGAATAGAGCCAAAAGAATGGAGGCCACAATCATAATCAGCGTTTCGCAGAGTAGCATACGGAAGATATCTCCGCGAGTGGCACCATTGCAACGCAGCATAGCCACCGTGCGACTGCGCTGTGAGAGCGACGAGAGGGTCAGCAGGACATAGTTGAGCGTAGCCACAAGGAGTGCCAACACTGCCAAAATACCATATATGGTCTGTGTCGTGCGCAAATTATTATCAACATAATAGGCATCCTCAATGGGCACAAAGAAGAACTCTGCCTGCCACATCTCGACCATAAGTTTCAACATTTCGTTATTAGCAACGAACTTGGCAACCTCCTGCTCGACCTCTTCGATGGTTGCCCCCTTGCGTAGCTTTATGTAGGTGGGATAACTGTCATCACCTTGCCAATTTGCAGTGGCAGGGTCGAAAGGCAGATAATCGACCACATCGAAATCGCCCAAGGGGTTCGTTACGGGCGGTGTGTGGAATACGCCACCAACAACATACTCCTTGCCCGATGTCGTCGTGAGAATCTTACCTAACGGGTCGCTATTGCCGAATAGCGTCGTAGCCAAACGCTCGGAGATC
>JAZQIS010000031.1:0-13289 GCA_045541235.1 Alistipes sp. | reverse complement strand
TCCGACTTCTCCGCTATATGGCAGAGGGCGCAGTTGAGTATGCAAAGGAACTCGGCTGGGAGAAGCCACAGATCGTTCTTCACCTCGACCACGGTGATTCGTTCGAGACCTGCAAGTCGTGCGTAGATATGGGCTTCTCGTCGGTTATGATCGACGGTTCGCACCTTCCATACGACGAGAACGTTGCTCTTACAAAGAAGGTTGTAGATTACGCTCACCAGTACGGCGTTACCGTAGAGGGCGAGTTGGGCGTATTGGCAGGCGTTGAGGACGAGGTTTGCGCAGAGGAGAGCCACTATACAAAGCCAGAGGAGGTTGTCGATTTCGTAACTAAGACCGGTTGCGACTCGTTGGCTATCTCGATTGGTACTTCGCACGGTGCTTACAAGTTCACTCCTGAGCAGTGCACAGTAGATCCACAGACAGGCCGCCTCGTGCCACCACCATTGGCATTCGATGTTCTCGCAGCTATCGAGAAGGAGCTCCCTGGATTCCCTATCGTTCTCCACGGTTCATCTTCGGTTCCACAGGAGGAGGTTGAGACTATCAACAAGTATGGCGGTGCTTTGAAGGCTGCTGTAGGTATTCCTGAGGAGCAGCTCCGTCAGGCAGCCAAGAGCGCAGTTTGCAAGATTAACATCGACTCTGACTCGCGTCTTGCTATGACCGCTGCTATCCGTGAGGTATTCGCTACCAATCCAGCAGAGTTCGACCCACGTAAGTACCTCGGTCCTGCTCGTGAGAATATGAAGAAGCAGTACATTCACAAGATTAAGAATGTGCTTGGTTCTGACGGCAAAGCAGAGTAATTTCTCGTGATAAGTCGCAATCTGCGGCACATCGCTAAAAGTAGAGACCTTCGGGCTGTACTATATGTACTATCCCGAAGGTCTCTCTTTTGCGATGCACCGCACCTCACGCCTTCTGACGAGAAATTAAAATAGGTCTCAGGGGTAACTATCGCGTTGCACTTCGATAACCCGATTGCTCACATACGACGAGTATGCTGCGCATCGGGTTTCTTGTTTGTCAAAAAATTCCCTCGCCCATAATAATCGTTAATGTCATCGGTTGCCTATCCCGAAGGTCTCTCTTTTGCGATGCACCGCACCTCACGCCTTCTGACGAGAAATTGGTGGGGGTAGAGGTAGTTAGGGGCGCGATTTGATAAGGGCAAGTAAACGGAAAACGGAAAACGGAAAACTATTAAGGGCCAGTAAGGGCAAGTAAGGGCTATTAAGGGTTATTAGGGGTTATTAGGGGAGATTAGAGAGATTAAGGGGAAACTGAGAAACTCCCCAGTAAACCCCAGTAACACCCAGTAACACCCAGTACACCCCATTACACCCATTACACCCCGTAACAACCGTAACACCGTAACACCCTGTTACGCCCGTTACGCCCGTTACGCCTGTTACGCTGTTACGCCTGTTACCCTGTTACGCCTGTTACGCCTGTTACGCCTGTTACGCTGTTACGCTATGGCAGGTAGAGCACACCTCCCTTCTCATAGATAAGGCCCTTGGCTATGGCTCGCGAGACCTTTACTCGGGCGTGGGCACGATTTATACCCTCCACCTCCACCAACTTGGTCACCATCACCTGACGGTCTATACCATTGGGATAGCCCTCCTGCATTATACGGACACAACTATTCGCCTCGGCAGATTGCTCCTCGCGCTCATTCAGCATATCGCACTCCTCGGGCATACCCTCCTCGTTGATATGAAACGCAAAGGGCGCAAACTCCTCGTTGCGACAATACTGCGGTTCGACAACCGAACGCTCACCGCACTTGCGTACATATATCATTGTCTCGACCTTACGTTGAAGGGTTGAGCCTATATGTCCGCGAGCCTTGTCGCTATTGGGGTTGGTGTGTAGTACGCTCATTATATGGCAGTTATTCTCTGTAGAGAGTGCCATAAACTCGCCCACTACGGCATCGCTCTCCTCGATGCAGTTGCTGTTATACATCAAGTCGCTAATGCCATCCACAACCACCAATCGTGGTCGATAGTAGGCTATGGCATCGCGCAGTATATCGAACCTCTTTTTAGGTTCTACCTCGCGCAATGTCAGCACCTTAAGCAGTTCGTAGGGTTGGCTCTCATCCACTCCTGCTATACGGTGCAGGCGTTGAATAACCTTCAACACGTGGTTTGCCGACTGCTCGGTATCCACCCACAAGACCAACGACTTGGAGGGTTTAATACCGAAGGCAGTATCGCCCTCTCTGCGTAGTAGCGCACCTACAAGAGCAGTACAGAGAAAGGTTTTCTTGCTCTTGGCTGCGCCCACCACAGCCGAGATGTTACCTTCGGAGGCTATTACCGAGCCATAACGCGAGAGTATGGGTACGGGCTCGGGAATATCTGCCGAGGCATCGATAAGGTGTGGCTTGATGGCATTGTAGCGGCAGTTCTGCTCAATGCGCTCACGCACCTCGTCGCTGTTATACTTTGGTCGAAGCTCCTCGTAGAGCTCTCGTTTTACGGAATCCTCCTCAGGAGGAGCTACCGAGCTATCGCCCGAAGTGTAGGCGAGCAACTCGTTGAGTGATGCCCCAAGAAGGGGGCTACGGGTAGCAGTAGTGCCACCCACATTGTGGTTGTCATACATATTGATAAATCTATTTTAAGGTTGATAAATGTTTGTCTGTTCGGCCGAACGACGGTACAAATATACAACCTCAAAACGCCTTTGTCAATATATATTTTTTAGAAAAAGTGAAAAAAAGTTCACGAAGCGTAACAGCGTAACAGCGTAACAGGCGTAACAGGGTGTTACGGGGTGTTACGGTGTTACGGCTAGTAACGGCTAGTAAGGGCTAGTAAGGGCCAGTAAGGGAGCGCCATAAGAGATGGCATTTAATGGCATTTAATGGCAGCGCACCTAAAGGTGCTTAATGATTGGCGCTTTGCCATTCAGCGACCATCGGGAGCGATTGCCATTCATTGCCATTCAGCGAGAGTAACGAGCGAATGTCATTTTTCTTCGCTAACGACCCTAACGCCTCTAATCCCTCTAACACTCCCTAACACCCTCTAAAAGTGTATCGTCACATTTCCCAAGGCCGATATTGTCGCCTGTGGGAAGTAGCAGGCCCACGAGCCTCGCTCGGCAAGTGTAGCACCCTCCAACCACGAGCCGCCATAGCCGCTTGCACAGTACTTTGCATTGAAGATATTGCCAATCTTCACACCAAAACGAACCCTCTCCACACGCTTTGTACGAAGGGTGTAGGATAGGTCGAGGTCGCTAACGCAGTAGCGTGGGAGTGTCAAATCCTCGTACTCTCCATTTGTCAGGTATTGCTTGCTCACATAACGTGTCGAGAGGCGTGCAGCAAAGCCGTGAGTGTGGAAATCGAAGAATGTTCCGGCTATTACGGCAGGGGAGTAGGCTATGGTTGTGCGACCACGCTCGAAGGCTACTCCGTCGATGTAATCCACGTAGTTTTTGATGTGGTTTTGGCTCAATGTGGCATTTCCTCCGAGCGAGAACCACTTTGTTGCATTTACTGCCAATGAGAGCTCCACTCCTCGACGATACGAGTCGGGGACATTGCGCGAGAGCAACTCTCCCGTATCGGACAGCTCTCCCGTCTGCACCAGCTGGTCGCGATAGAGCATATAGTAGAGGTTGAGCGAGAGCGACACAATCTTCGTATTATAGGTATATCCTGCCTCTATGTCGAGCATCTTCTCGGCCGTAGGGTATTCGCCCTTGCGGATGTCGGTGAAGTTGTTGCGAGTAGGCTCCTTCTGACCTACCGCTGCCGAGGCATAGATGGCGTGGTCGTTGGCGAAGGAGTAGTGCAGACCGAGCTTTGGGTTGAAGAAGTTGTAGCGACGGTTGATGTTGAGCTCCTGCATAGCCCCTGTCGTGTCGTCAAAGTTGTCGTTTACGCCCGAAATACGGTGCGTTATGTGGCGATACTGCACGTCGGCATATAGGTTTAAGCCCTTGGTTATCAGCCAATCAACCTTGGCAAAGCAGGAGGCATCCCATTTGGAGGTGTAGTTGCGATAGTACTCCGCAGTGGCGAAGTCGGGAGCCTCGACCAATCCCGAAATCTCGCCGTAGTGTACTCCGTCGTAGAGCGAAGCCGAAGCACCAAGCGTTACCGAAACGCGCTCTGCTGTGTAGGCTGCCGAGGCTACAATACCTCCGAAGTTATTGCCCATAATCTTCTTGCGGAGGAGGTTTGTGCGCTCCACAAGCGAGCCTCCGACCTCGATGGGCGAGATGCCGTACTTGGCAAGCTTCTGGTCGTTCTTGTAGTTGCGGTAGTAGCCATTTCCGTAGGTGTAGTGGGCTGTTGCATTGATGCGCCACTTGTCGTTGAAGATGTGGCTTACGACGAGCTGGTTGTTTATCTGAGTGTAGTTGTCGGTGTGATCGTCGAAGAAGCCTACGACCTTGTCACCTATGATGATTTCACCCTCGGGGTTGTAGCGACGGTTTTCGGCCATCTGCTCTGTCGAAAGGCCTGTGTATGAGAGATATACCTTTGCTACGCCTCCGAACGAGAGAAGCTTAACCATCGTGTTCCCCTTGTAGTAACCCGCCTGTAACATATAGGACGAAAGGTTGCTCGATGCTCGCTCCACATACCCATCCGAGGAGAGGTGCGACAGTCGTCCGTCAATGGCCCAATGGCCACCGAGCACTCCCGACGAGAGGGCAATCTCCTGCTTTGCCGTGTTGAATGAGCCGTAGGATAGCGAAGCGCGTCCCGAAAACTCCGATGCAAGTGGGGCGGAGGTCATATTGAGCGAAGCTCCGAAGGCTCCCGTACCTGCGGTGGATGTTCCCACGCCACGCTGTAGCTGCACCGAGCCGAGCGACGAGACGAGGTCGGGGGTGTCGTACCAATACACCGAGTGAGTCTCGGCATCATTCATTGGCACTCCGTTGAGGGTTACATTTATGCGTGTGGGGTCTGTTCCACGCACTCTGAAGGAGGTGGAGCCGATTCCCGTGCCACTCTCCGACGAGATAACCACCGAAGGGAGGTTTGATAGCAGCGACGGTATATCCTCGCCATAGTTGCGCTCCTCAATCTCCTCACGTGAGAGGTTCGAGTAGGCTACAGGTGTGCTCTTTTTGGCTCGCACAGCCGTCACTTCAACTTTTTGGATCTCTTGATACATCGAGATAGAGTCGGCCTCCTGTGCCGTTGCTCCACCGGCAACACATAGTGCTACCGCTAAAAAAGAAAAAATCCTTTTCATAACCATTTGAGTTTTAGTTAAACAATAGTTTGAAAAGGGGTGTATGTAAATTACACTCTTCCCGTTCCGGCATTACCCGTTTCGGTTCGATGGGTATAATCTCAGCCTCAAAAAGCGAAAAGCGGAAAACGGAGAACGGAAAACTAATTTTACAATTTCAACTCAATTGTGTTTTGGGGTTGTTTTTTTTAGTTTTCAGTTTTCACCTTTCAGTTTTCAGTTTTCAGTTTGTGAAGCACCCCTTATGTCGGCACAAAGATAAAATTAAAAATTCAGAATTAAAAATTACGAAATAAGAATTTTATTCTTATCTTTGTAAATTAAAGTAATTTTGTGATTATGGATGCAAAGATAAGATTGCAACGAGCGTTGCAGATTTTGGAGGATGCGGAGCGTGTAGGCACTCTCTCCGATATAGAGAAAGATATAGTACTCAACGAGTTGCGTGAGGCCTATTTGGCTGTGCGTTTTGGAGAGGTAACCTCGAACGTGGCAGAGGAGGTCGCTGTTGTGCCCGCAGCAGAGCCGTTGCAGGAGGAGCCTGCAACCAATTTGGCCGATGCAGAGGAGGAAGATGAGGGTGTTGCCGAGTCGGGCGATGAACCCGAAATCGAGGTTGAGATTCTCTTCGACGAAAGCGAGGAGGAGCCCGACGTGGAGGAGCCCGCAGCAGAGGAGGCGGTTGATATGGAACCACAGCCCGAGCCTGTAGCAGAGCCCGAGCCCGTAGCAGAGCCAGAGCCAGAGCCCGTAGCCGAGCCCGAGCCCGTAGCCGAGCCCGAGCCTGTATCAGAGCCTACGCCCGAGCCTCAAACGGTATCTCAAGAGCCTAAGGCTGTACGTCGTAGTGCAATCCTCTCGCTCTATGATGATAGTGCATCCCAGCCACGTCTTGGCGAACAGTTCCACGAGTCGCAGTCGGTGGCCGATGTCATATCGTGCCCTAAAGGCCTGGCAGAGACGGCACCCGTGAAGTCGTTGCGCGAGGCGATAGGCTTGGCAGATAAGTTCTTGCTTATTAACGAGTTGTTTAATGGTGATGCCGCTACGTATGAGAACGCCATAGATAATCTCGACGAGCAGCGCACCTTTGACGACTGCATCATCTATATTTCGGAACACTTCTCGTGGCGAGCACAGAGCGATGGAGCAAAACTTATGATGGAGCTCCTGCAAAGAAAATACAACGCATAGAGTTATGGCAACACTATATATTGTACCAACCCCTATCGGCAACTTGGAGGATATCACCCTTCGGGCTATTCGTGTGTTGAAGGAGGTCGATTTCATCCTTGCCGAGGATACACGTACAAGTTCGGTCTTGCTCAAGCACCTTGGGATAGAGAAGCCGTTGCGCTCGCACCATAAGTTTAACGAACACGCTACGGTGCAGATAGTTGCCGATGCCATAGAGTCGGGCAAGGATGTTGCTCTTGTCTCGGATGCAGGAACTCCCGGAATCTCCGACCCCGGATTTCTCTTGGTGCGTACCTGTGTTGAACGAGGTATAGATGTGGTAACCCTCCCCGGAGCTACAGCCTTTGTACCTGCACTTGTGCAGAGTGGTTTTCCGTGCGATAGATTCTGTTTCGAGGGATTTCTGCCGCAGAAGAAGGGGCGCAAGAAGCGTATCGAGGCCTTGGTACAGGAGGAGCGCACGATGATATTCTATGAGTCGCCATTTCGCGTAGTAAAGTGCTTGGAGCAGTTGGCCGAGGTGCTTGGCGGTGAGCGAGAGGTGGCCGTTACACGTGAGATATCGAAGATGTTCGAGGAGACCGTGCGCGGAACGCTTGCCGAGGTTGCAGAGCACTTCCGTCAGCACGCTCCAAAGGGCGAGTTTGTTATAGTTGTGGCAGGTCGCTCTACGAAGAGGACAAATAACGACGAGGATGAAGAGTAGAGTCAGAGAGATATACGAGGATTGCGTTGTAGCGTTGCTGTGGGGTATCTGTTACCTCTTTGCAATATTGCCACGACGGGTGCGCTATGGATTGTTTGTACCCCTCATTTCATTTCTTCTGCACAGAGTAATTCACTACCGTTATAAGGTTGTTATGCAGCAGCTCCGCGACTCATTCCCTCGAAAGGAGGAGTCGGAGTTGAAGGGGATTTGCAGTCGTTATTACGACCACCTTGCCGAGATGATTGTAGGTACATTCTCGTTGGCAGGTATGAATGATAACAAGCGTCGTAAGGTTACCGAATTTAATCTGACCGAGAATTTTAATGAGGTAATCGAGGGGCGTAATATAGTGGTATTGACATCGCACTACGGCTTTTGGGAGATAGCTCTGAACCTCTATCTCGAGACACCAAACCACCACCTTTTTGTGGCATATCGTCCCATCAAAAGCCCTATTATGAATAAGCTCTATGCCAAGTTGCGCAGCTACGACAGGGTAGATGTAGTGTCGAGTCAAAACTTTATGCGCCATTTTGTTGCCCACCGACACGGCAAGGATGGCAAGAATATTGTTGTCGGCTTGATTTCGGACCAAAATTGTCCTCCGACAAAGGGGTGTTGCTGGCATCGCTTTCTCAATCACGATTCGCTCTTTTACGATGGTGGCGAGCAACTCGCAATAAAGTTTGGTATGCCGGTCTTCTATCTGGAGTTGGAGCGTATTGAGGCTGGGCGTTATCGCCATAACTACAAGTTGATTTACGATGGCTCGGAGGAGGTGAAACCTCACGAGATAACCGAGCGTTATGTTCGTTGTTTGGAGCAGACCATCGAGGCCAAACCCGAGTATTGGATGTGGTCGCACAAACGATGGAAGAGCCGTTCGTGGGATACCGCAAAATTCTATGATAACTACAAGAGTCGAACTATAGAGGATGAAGACGGCAGTCGTAATACTTAATTGGAACGGATTGCAGCATCTGCAACACTATCTTCCACGGGTTTTGGCCACCACTCCCGAGGCGGATGTTGTTGTGGCTGATAATGGCTCTACGGACGACTCTGTGGCGTGGCTTCAGGCAGAGATGCCGCATGTTAAGCTTGTGCAACTCGAGAAGAATCACGGCTTTGCCGAGGGGTATAATAGGGCACTGTCAATGCTTGTGGGCTACGATGTTTTTGTGCTGCTGAACTCCGATGTCGAGACTACCGAAGGGTGGCTCTCTCCGCTGCTTGCACGCCTTGAGCAGTATCCCGATTTGGCGGTTGTCGTCCCCAAAATCCTGGACGACAAGGATCGCAAAATGTTCGAGTATGCAGGGGCATCGGGAGGTTTTATCGATATCCTGGGATATCCATTCTGTCGAGGTCGTATCCTCGGATGCTTGGAGGAGGATGAGGGACAATACGACAACGCGCGATATGTGATGTGGGGCGGAGGTGCAGCCTTCTGCTGTCGAGCAAGTGCCTACTTTGAAATTGGTGGCCTTGCCAAGGAGTTTTTTGCGCATCAGGAGGAGATAGATTTCTGTTGGCGCATATGGCTGGCTGGATATACCGTTGCAGTTGAACCTCGCTCAAAGGTCTATCATTTGGGAGGAGCAACGCTCTCTGCCGAGTCGCCCTTCAAAACAATGCTCAACCATCGCAATAATCTCGCAATGCTCTATCGTTGTGCATCGCCAAGACAACGAGCGTTGGTCGCTGTGGTGCGTCCATTCTTGGATGGATTGGCCTTTCTCTCCTACCTTGTGCAGGGCAAGTGGCAGTGTGCAAAGGCGGTGTTGCAGGCGTGGCGCGACTTTATCAGGTGGCATAGCCGCCTTCGCGAGGAGCGCAAGGAGATACGCTGCAATGTAAAACGTGAGGCTCCGATGTACTACGGCTCGATAGTGTTGCGTTATATGCTTGGTTGGAAATATTTCCAAGGTATAAAGATTAGGAACTAATATTATATATAGGTATAAACTATGAAGAGAGTTGTGATTATACCCACCTACAATGAGTGTGAGAATGTTGCGCGAATGACCGACAAGGTGATGTCGCTCGATGGCAACTTCGACCTGCTCTATGTCGATGACGGTTCGCCCGATGGCACGGCTGCGATTATTCGAGAGAAGATTGCCGAGTATGGTGCTCGAGTAAATCTTGTGGAGCGTAGCGGTAAGTTGGGACTTGGTACAGCCTATATTGCAGGATTTAAGTGGGCTTTGGAGCACGGTTACGACCAAATCTTCGAGATGGATTGCGACTTTTCGCACAATCCCGACGATTTGCTTCGCCTCGCTGCGTGTCTCGATAGTGATGCCGACGTGGTTATTGGCTCGCGCTATGTCAAGGGTATGAATGTGGTGAATTGGCCCCTCTCGCGCATACTTATATCTTATGGAGCGTCGCTCTATGTGCGCATTGTTACCCGTATGCCTGTATATGACTCTACAGCGGGTTTTGTCGGTTACCGTGCAGAGGTGTTGCGCAAAATTGACCTCGACAAGGTGCAGATGATTGGCTACGGATTCCAGATAGAGATGAAATATACGGCTTGGAAACACGGCTTCCGCCTGCACGAGGAGTCGATAGTCTTTACCGACCGCGAACTCGGCACATCGAAGATGTCGGGCGGAATTTTCGGCGAGGCCTTCCTCGGAGTGCTGAAGTTACCATTCAGAAAGATTTCCAAGTGATGCAAAGAGAGATAAGATGAGGGTGCCCAACTTTTCGAGATTGGACACCCTCATAATTTTGCCGTCGCCCCTATTACTTGCGATTGCCCCTCGAGGTAAATACCTTCGATTTGGCCTTGACTTCGTAGTTGAGCGAACGGTCGTTCAGTACAAAAATCTGATACTTCTTTCCGCCCTTATATACGCGAACAACAATATGTCCATCCTCGCGGATTGGGCCGGCAAGGCCCTTTTCGCGCATCTGGTTGAGACGGAACTCGGTGATGCCTGCAGGGTAAACGTACGGTACGCCATTCTTCACAATGCGTTGCATAGCGTTTGGATGTGGATGGTACAAGTCCCAAACAGGAATAACAAGCACATTGGTATTCAACGCCTTGAGCAGATTGTCGTTTGTGGAGTCGCGGTAGCCATGGTGGTCGGCAACAGCTACATCCACCGTGCCTATAACCTTGGCAACTTGCGACTGCACATCGTTCCACGTATTCTTCTTCTTGCGCGACCAAGTGCCCGAGATATCTCCGCCGAGATAGTACGAGAAGTTGCCATATTCGAGGCGGAAAACGCAACTCGACGAGTTCTCGTTCAATCCTGTTCCCTTTGGCGCATCCTCGGGTACTACATTGCGAGTATCGCTACCTTTGCCTGTCCAAATCTTACCATTTCCGGCAATATTGAGGATTCGGAATTGAGGGTACTCTCGGGCTGCCGACTTAAGTAGGAACTGCTTGTCGCTACCTACTGCAAACTGCTCCATCTTCAACCCCTGCTCTTCGCGCTCCTTTACCATCTTCTCGTAGTTCTCAAAGGCTTTGCCATTGCGCTTACGGAAACGCTCGACGGTAGGGTAGTCGTAGTTAGGATAACCTCTATCGATGAGTGTGTGTACGGGAACAAGGTTTGCCAAGTGTGTTATACCTGTATATTTATATGGCTTGCCCTTTACCGAAATGGCCGTGTGGTCCATCATACCATAGTGGTCGGAGTCGAAGTGGGTAATCATCGCGTAGTCGAGGTAGAGCTCCTTGTTCAGAGGCTTCGAGAAGTGTTCGATATAACGGGCAATCCACTCCGCAGGAGCCTTGCTCTCATCCGGTAGGGCAGGCATAATCTCCTTGTGAGTCCAACGTGAAGGGTCGCCCAAATCGCCTGCATCGGCCAATATTCGGGTTCCATCGGGGAGAATGAAGAATATGGCACTACCACGACCTGTGCTGATGTGGTGAATGTCCATATATCCCTTCTGCCAATCTTTTAGCTGCTTTGGCTTGGCCTCTGTAACAAGTGCCACAGCGACCAAGGCTGTGAGTGTCAGTATGAATCTCTTCATAGGTTTGTAGTTTTACAAATTGGGAGTTCAGGGTTTTCTCCTCCCTGAACTCCCTAATGTTCCAAGTTCTACTATTTTGAATTATTGAATACCCTTCAACTTTTTGTAGATAGCATTGTACTTGTTGTACTTCTCCATGATACCATCCTCGTTGCGGAGACGGAAGCAGAGAACCTTCAAGTACTCGGCGCAATCCACGCTGTCAGGCTTCAACTCCATAGCCTTCTCCAACCAAGGCAGAGCCAACATATAGGCGTTGCTCACCTCCTTCAAACCTGCCTGATAAGCCTCCTGGCTGTTTATCGAGTCGAGACGAGCGTTGAATGCACGGTTGGTCTCGTCGCCCTTAGCCATATAGAAGTATCCGAGGTAGAAGTTTGTGTCGTAGTCGTTTGGCTTCAAGTCGTTAATCTTGAGGAACGATTTGATGCACTCGTCAAAGTTCTTCAGCTTGAAGAATATCTGACCACGAGCAAACCAAAGGTCTGCATTGTCCGGCTTCTCGGCCAAGTTCTTGTCCAAACGCTCAACGAGGTCGGCAGGGTTTCCGATACCCTCCTCCGAGGTGTAGAGCTGAATCAAACCCTCCAAAATACGCTCGTTTGTCGGGAACTTCTCGATACCGTCCAATAACGCATTCTTTGCCTTTACAAGGTAATCGCCACCCTTCTCGCGCTGACCATAGTAGCAGTGGAAGAGGAAGTAGTAGAGGTTACCATTTGTCTGGCTGTTGTCGTAGTTGAGAGCAAGAGCATTTGTCAAGTACTTCTCACCATCGACAAAGTACTGAGGCTTCTGTGCTCCGAGGAATGCTGCCAACTGACCTGCAAAGAAGTAGTAGCGAGGATCGACCTTGCCGATAGCAGGGTGCTTCTGCAACTCTACAGCCTTGAGATATACATCGATAGCAGTCTCATACTCTGTGATGTCGAGGCTTACCGAACCCAACTCCGAGTAGTGGTTAATCAGAGTTTCCAAGCCACTCTTAATCTTTGGAGCAGAGGCCTGATCCAACTCGTAAGCCTTCTTGAAGGCCTCCGAAGCGATCTCGTAGGCATTAGGCAAAACCTCCTGCTTGATGGTCCAAGCCAAAACCTTGCCATTCTTTACGTGAACCTTGATGCGCTCGAAATCATATACGCCATCCTTAACCTCCGCAGGTGTTGTACCTACGCTGATAGCAATCATACTCTCCTCGAGACCTGCAAATAGGCCCTTTGTTGGTGCCGTGATGGCATCCGAGCAAATCTTTGCGCGGTTGAGCCAAGTGGCAACTTTTGCAGCCTTCTTAGGGTTGGCGATTTCGGCATCGCTCTTCTCCAACTTCGCCTTAAATGTAGCGTCGTTAATCTTCTGTGCGGTAACGGTAGGCACTACCAGTGTCGCTAAGACCACTACCATTGAGATAATCTTTTTCATATTATACTAACGGTTGATGTTTATAATTTATTGTTCATTTTCGTTGTTTGTCTCGGTGGCAGCAGACTCGGCTGTAGTCTCTGTACCCTCTGCAACTGCTCCCTCAACTACTGCTCCCTCTTCGAGTTCCTCCTCTTCGGTTACAGGAACTACGGCAACCGATGCAATCTCATCTCCCTCGCGGAGGTTGATGATACGGACACCTTGGGTTGCACGACCTGCTACACGAATCTGCTCGATAGAGGTGCGGATTGTGATACCCGAACGGTTGATAATCATCAGGTCGTTATCGTCGGTTACGGCCTTGATGGCAACCAATTCGCCGGTCTTTTCGGTGATATTGATGGTCTTGACACCCTTACCACCTCGGTTGGTAATACGGTACTCGTCCAAATCGGTACGCTTTCCGTAGCCATTTGCCGAGAGGACAAGAACATTCTCGTTCGAGTCTGGCTCGATGCAAATCATACCGATAGCCTCGTTGTCGCCCTCGAGCGATACGCCACGCACACCAATCGAAGTACGACCAACCTCGCGAACTGTCGTTTCGTTGAAGCGGATTGCTTTACCCTCGCGAGTTGCAATCATAACCTCTGCCGAGCCACTTGTCAATTTAGCCTCGATAAGGCGGTCTCCCTCGCGAATCTCGATAGCGTTGATGCCGTTTGTACGAGGACGCGAATATGCCTCCAACTTGGTCTTCTTAACGG
>JAZQIS010000030.1:0-8166 GCA_045541235.1 Alistipes sp. | reverse complement strand
GGACCAAAACCCTATAGGCAAATCCTCGCGCTCAAACCCTGCCATCTACATCAAGGCGTGGGATGAGATTCGCAAGCTCTTTGCCGAGCAGCCTTACGCCAAGCACAACAATATTACGGCTTCCTTCTTCTCGTTCAACTCGTCGGGAGGACGCTGTGAGGTGTGCCAGGGCGAGGGCTCTATCAAGGTGCCGATGCAGTTTATGGCCGATATAACCCTCACCTGCGAGGCCTGCAATGGCCGTCGTTTCAAGGATGAGGTGCTGGAGGTGAAGTATCGCGGCAAGTCGTGCAGCGATATTCTCAATATGAGTGTCGATGAGGCTATAGCCTTCTTCGCAGAGGATGAGAAGGGGTGTCGTCGCATCATCGAGAGGTTGCAGACCTTGAGCGATGTGGGACTCGGCTATGTCAAGCTCGGACAACCCTCATCAACCCTTTCGGGCGGTGAGAGTCAGCGAGTTAAGTTGGCATCGTACTTGGCCAAGGAGTTCACCGACAAGCGTATGATGTTTATCTTCGACGAGCCTACAACGGGACTCCACATCCACGATATAAACCGCCTTCTGAAGGCCTTTAATGCACTGATTATGGCGGGGCATACGGTGGTGATAGTGGAGCACAATATGGAGGTTATAAAGTGTGCCGACCACATTATCGACCTCGGCCCCGAGGCGGGTACGGGAGGTGGTACGATAGTTTTTGAGGGCACTCCGAAGGCTCTTGCCGAGTGTGAGGAGAGCCACACGGCGAAGTTCCTAAAAAAAGTGAGTAGTGAGTAGAGAGTAGTGAGGAGTTAAAAACTTTCAGCGCACCCTTAATAGCCGTTACTAGCCTTTACTAACCCTTAAAAATGTCTGCGCCTTGGCAAGGCTCGGAGTCCGCAAAACGAAAAACTAAAAAAGCTAATGGCTAATAGCCCCAAAAAACTATGGAAGAGTTTTATATATACGAGCTATCGAACGGTATTCGCTGCATACACCGCAGGACAAAGAGTGATGTAGCACGCTGTGCCATAATGATAAATGCGGGTACGCGCGATGAGCGTAAGGGCGAGGAGGGTATTGCCCACTTCACCGAGCACGGCTTCTTCAAGGGTACCGAGCATCGCAAGGCGTATCAGGTGAACTGCCGACTCGAGAACCTCGGTGGCGAACTGAACGCCTACACCACCAAAGAGGATACTACCGTACACGCCACGGTGCTACGTAGTGACTTCACCAAGGCGGTAGAGTTGCTGGCCGATGTGGTCTTTCACTCGACCTTCCCCGACCACGAACTCGACAAGGAGCGAGAGGTCATCCTCGACGAGATAAATACCTATCGCGACTCGCCTATGGATGCCATCTACGACGAGTACGAGGACCTTATCTTTGCGGGCTCGGAGTTGGGGCACAACATCCTCGGCACTCCTCGCAGCCTCAAGGGCATCGACTCGGAGGCTATACACCGCTTCCGTGCGCGTACGCATACCACCGATAGGATGGTCTTTGCCTCCATCGGCAATATTGCGCCCAAGCGCATACGCGAGATTGCAGAGCGATATATAGGTATATATAGCCCTACAAAACGAGAGTATGAGCGTGTGGCACCCGCTGTTGTCAGCCCCTTCGAGAGGGTACTGAACAAACATACGCACCAGGCACACTGCATACTCGGAGCACGTGCCTACAACCTTAAAGATAGTCGTAGATTGCCCTATGCACTCTTTACGAATATCTTGGGAGGCCCTTGCGCCAACTCGCGCCTCAATGTCAGCGTAAGAGAGCGCAACGGACTCACATATAATATAGGTGCGAGCTACTCGTCGCTGTCGGATTGTGGTCTTGCAACCATCTACTTCTCCTCCGACCACGAGAACTCGGAGCGTTGTCGCGAGATTATAGACAAAGAGGTTAAACGCCTACAAGATAACGCTTTAACCTCGCGTCAGCTCGCAATGGCCAAGCGTCAATTTATAGCGCAGTTAGCCATCGTGAACGAGTCGTCCGAAGGCTATATGCTCGGCGTAGGCAAGAGTCTCTTGGCCTATGGAGAGGTCGATACACTCGAGGAGTCGTACCGCAAGATAGAGGCTGTTACGGCCTCCGAGATACTCGAGGTTGCCAACGAGGTTTGGCGCGAACCCTCGCTACTGCTATACAGATAGCCATTTATCAATTTATCACTTTTATCAGGGGTGATAAATAGTGATAAATGATAAAAATGATAAACTAAATATTACACTGCTTTGGAAAAGCTTGAACAATACATCGAGGCGATGTCATCGCCACAGAGCGACGTGCTACACGAGTTGGAGCGCGAAACCTACCTTCGTGTAATCAATCCACGAATGATTTCGGGCCACATACAGGGCAAGCTCCTCGAGATGCTTGTACGTATGCTCCGCCCGCGCCGTATCCTCGAGATAGGCACCTTTACGGGCTACTCCGCAATCTCTATGGCTATGGGATTGGAGGAGGGTGCCCTCATCGACACCTTCGAGATAGACGACGAGTTGGAGATGATAGCTGCCGACTACTTCGAGCGCAGTGGCTGTGCCGACAAGATTCGCCAACATATAGGCTCGGCCCTCGAGATAGCCCCGACATTGGGCGAGCAGTACGACCTTGTCTTTATCGATGGCGACAAGAGGGAGTATCGTGCCTACTACGATATGCTCTTCGACCACAATATGGTGCATAGCAACACCTTTATCCTGGCGGACAACATACTGTGGTACGGCAAGGTGGTGGAGGAGATAGCTCGTAAGGATAGGCAGACGGCCGAGATTGTGGCCTTCAATGAACACGTCCGCAACGATGACAGGGTAGAGAGCGTTATCCTTCCCCTCCGCGACGGCATCAACCTGATAAGGGTAAAGTAAAATGCAGAACCGACGCTGCGGAGCGAGAGCAGAGGGTGCTTGCACACTTTGCCGAGCCGCGAGGAGGAAAAGCCCTCGAAGAGGGGTTAATGCAGAATGCAAAATGCAAAATGCAGGATGAGGGATGCAAAGGTCAGTAAGGGCTATTAAGGGAAAACGGAAAACTGAGAACGGAAAACGGAAAACGGGAAACTGAGAAACTCCTCCGTAAGCACCGAAGGTGCGCCCCCAGTAAACCCCCGTAAACCCCATAAATCGCTTGCGCCTTGACCACCGTCGGAGTTCGGAAAAGCCCTCGAAGAGGGGTTAATGCAAAATTAAAAATTTTAACGCTACTCTTTTATCAATTTATCACTTTTATCAATTTATCACTTTTATCAGGGGTGATAAATGGTGATAAATGATAAATCGATAAACGATGGCGACGATTGCCATTCAACGACCGACGGGGGCGATTGCTATTCTTGGCCATTCGTTCCCGCCAATTTTTAATAAATTGTCGAAAAAACTCTCCTCAAAGGGTACAACGAACAAATTTCTGCTCTATTTTTGTAGCGATTTAAGTTTTATTTTCAGTTAGGTTATGGGAAATAGAGAGAAGCAATGGGTTGAAAGCTTTATGGCACAAATAGTTGCCAAGAACCCACACGAGCCTGAATTTCATCAGGCAGTACGCGAGGTGGCCGAGTCGTTGGCTCCATATATCGTGGCAGACCCCGCACTCCAGCAGTTGAAAATCCTTGAGCGCATCGCAGAGCCCGAGCGCGTTATAATCTTCCGCGTGCCGTGGCTCAACGACCGAGGCGAGATCGAGATAAACCGAGGATTCCGTGTGCAGATGAACTCGGCACTCGGTCCATACAAGGGCGGTATCCGCTTCCACGCATCGGTAAACCTCTCGATTATGAAGTTCCTTGCCTTCGAGCAGACCTTCAAGAACTCGCTTACCACACTCCCTATGGGTGGCGGAAAGGGCGGTTCGGACTTCAACCCTAAGGGGCGTTCCGACAACGAGGTTATGCGCTTCTGCCAATCCTTCATCACCGAGCTTCAGCGACATATCGGCCACAACACCGACGTTCCTGCGGGCGATATCGGCGTTGGCGCACGCGAGATTGGCTATATGTTCGGACAGTACAAACGCCTCCGCGACGAGTTTACCGGCACCTTTACGGGCAAGGGACTCGATTGGGGTGGCTCGCTCCTCCGTCCCGAGGCTACGGGCTACGGCTTGTGCTACTTCACACAACAGATGTTGGCCACTCGAGGCGACTCTTTCGAGGGTAAAACCGTACTTGTTTCGGGCTCGGGAAATGTAGCACAGCACGCTTGCGAGAAGGCTACAGCTCTCGGTGCAAAGGTCGTAACACTCTCCGATTCATCGGGTTACATCTACGACGAGGATGGCATCGACGAGGAGAAGTTGGCCTACGTCAAACTGCTCAAGAATGTCTATCGCGGTCGTATCAAGGAGTATTGCGAGAAGTACCCTAACGCTAAATATTTTGCAGGCGAGCGTCCTTGGTCCATCAAGTGCGACATCGCACTCCCTTGCGCTACCCAGAACGAGCTCAATGGCGAGGAGGCACAGATGCTTATCGACAACGGCTGTAGATGCGTTGCCGAGGGTGCGAATATGCCATCAACTCCCGAGGCTATCAACATCTTCCTTGCAGCCCGCATCCTCTACGCTCCGGGCAAGGCCTCTAATGCCGGAGGTGTTGCCACTTCGGGCCTCGAGATGTCGCAGAACTCAATGCGTATCAAGTGGTCGAAGGAGGAGGTCGATGAGAAGCTACACTCTATAATGCAGAATATCCACGAGGTGTGCGTGAAGTACGGCACCGAGGAGGATGGCTACGTAAACTACGTGAAGGGGGCCAATATCGGAGGCTTTATGAAGGTAGCCAATGCAATGATATCGCAAGGCTGCGTATAGTTCGAGCCAATCCGCTACAGAATAAAAAGTTACACAGTTACAGGTTATGCGCCATGTAACTGTGTAATTGTTTATAGCTATAATAAGCGATGAGTCGCGAGTAGTTTTTCTCAACACTCCCAAGACTCCTTAGGCTCTCTAATTGCCCTAACCTCCCTAACGATGCTTAATAACCTTTGCTACTCGGTGGCGTGCGAGAGTTTCATACCGTCGAGCATCGTCTGAATATAGTTAGAGAAGGCCACATCCTGCGAAATAAAGCCAATCTCGTCCGACGAATACTTGCTCGGGAAGGCGATGATTGCGGTATGCTTACCATTGACCACGGTCATCCAACACGACATCATCAAATCTTCGCGGATAGGAATCAACTCTACATTGTTGAGCCCCTTGAGCATATCGGCAATAGCGATAGTAATCTCCTCGTACATACACTTTACATCGGCATAGAGTATCTTTTCGCACGGCTTGGACAGGTAGTGATGTTTGATGCTATCAAGTTTAACACATAGCTCATTCACCATTGCTGAAGCACGCTCTTCACTCTTCTCATACATAGGCATCGGACGTAACATATCCGTTCTCATTCTCTTGATTCTATTTGGGTTCTCGAGGTTCGATGCCGCAAAATACTTCTCACAGAGGGTGGAATCTACCATACGCATATTGGAGAGTCTATTTAACAACTGCGAGTAGGATTGTTTGGATTTCTGCTTGCTGATGTAGTTGTCAAAGTGCTGGTCGATAACCTCCTTTATCATCTTCTCCTTCTCCTCGTGGGGCTTGTCAGCAGGAATCTGCGCATAGGCCCTTCTCACAGAAGCCAACTTTTTGCGATAATTCATCAAATCGCCACGATAGTCACGCTGTTGAGTGGTCGATATAAGGCTGTTGTTAATCATATTCTTGAATGGAAATCCATCAATAGCGTAGTAGGCAATCGTGATATGACACCCCTTGTCCGAGAGTGTAATCAGGTTTGACAACATCTTGCGGAAGCCATTTACATCGCTGCGGATACCGTAGTATAGCACATCCTCACATATCACCACCGCATCCCTATCCTTGACCTTATCGTAGTGTTCGATAGCCTCCTCCAAAAGGCTATTGATGCCACCAATATACTCGGGGAATATTCCCAAGTAACGTGTTGATAGCGAGTTTCGTATCTCAACAAGGTCTTCCACAATTCTCTTTGAATCCTCGGCTCCGGCATTCATCTCGTAGGCAAAGAACGCCACCGAGAGCAAGAGTGCAAAGCTGGCACTCTGAAACACCCGCTTAATTATGTCCAAATACTTATTGGACTTGTTGTTTCCTTCCATAATATAAACTTGGGTAACAAAAGGGTTGCTATAGGAATAAATTGTTCTTCCTCTAACAACCCTTTATAGTCATCAATGACCCTTATGTAACTCCGATTGCTACTTAACGTACTTTGCCTTTACGTTGTCGGTTGCCTTCTTGAGCAACTCGGCAGGGCAGCAGAGGGTGATACGCACATAGCGTTTGCCCTCGGTACCGAAGATACCACCAGGGGTGAGGAATACGTCGCACTTCTCCATAACCTCGTCCGAGAAGTCGTAGCAGTCACCCTCGTAGTCGGCAGGAATCTCCGCCCAGATAAAGAGGCCCGCCTGATTTGGCTGGTAGGTACATCCGAGAGCATCGAGGAGCTCCATTCCCTGCTTCTCGCGCTCGCGGTAGATTGCGTTGAGCTCCGCAAACCACTCCTCGCCAAGCGATAACGCAGTCTCGGCAGCTGCCTGAATAGGGTAGAACATTCCCGAGTCCATATTCGACTTGAAGGTGAGGATAGAGTTAATCCACTCCTCCTTGCCGATGATAACACCCACACGCCAGCCGGCCATCGAGTGTCCCTTCGACAACGAGTTCATCTCCATAGCCACATCCTTTGCGCCCTCAATCGAGAGGATGCTCATAGGCTTCTCGGCATTACGGATAAACGAATATGGGTTGTCGTGGATAACAAGAATATTGTGCTTGCGACCAAACGCTACAATCTTCTCGAACAACTCGCGTGTCGGAGTCTGTCCCGTAGGCATTCCCGGGAAGTTCGCGAACATAATCTTCACGCCCTCGACACCTGCCTTTTCGATAGCATCGAAATCGGGCATAAAACCATTCTCCTTATTGAGCGAGTATGGCAACATCTCGCCACCTGTCATCGACACAGCAGCCTTGTATGCAGCATATCCCGGGTTTGGAACGAGCACCTTATCGCCAGGGTTGATAAAGGTTTGGCAGATGTGCATAATACCCTCCTTCGAGCCGATAAGTGGCAACACCTCGGTATTGTAATCGACCTCTACACCATACCATTTGCCATACCAATCGGCAAAGGCCTTACGCAGAACAGGCTCGCCCTTGAACGACATATACTTGTGAACATCGGGGCGAAGGGCCTCCTTCGACAGACGCTCCACAACCGATGGGTGTGGTGGAAGGTCGGGGCTTCCCATAGCCAATTTGATAATCTGACGACCTGTTGTCGCCTCAATCTCTGCAATTTCACGCAGGCGGCGCGAGAAGTAGTACTCGCCTGTGCCATCCATTCGGTGCGCGCGCTCGATAGTTACTTTGCTCATATATTCTATATTTTGGATTTTCTTTGGCGCAAAGATATAAAAAAAGTTGGATAGTTTATTTTAATTATCAATTAAAATTAGCTACAAAATCTTCTGAATATAATCCTTGTAGGCACTCCACGCCGTATCTGCCAAATAGCTATCGTAGCTCGCCGCAGGGACATATATAGGGCAACCAATCGGCGTGTACGGATAGCTGGATGCACTAAACGCCCACTGACCAAGCACCGGTGGAACGGTCGCAAGACAGGTAATACTATGCGCTACGGAGTTGGTGAAAACAGAGTGCTCAATAGTATGAACGGTCGAAGGAATGGTGATATCGCCAAGCTGTGGACACGAACTAAATGCAGCGTAACGAATCTCTTTCAACCCCTCGGGGAGCGTTACATTCTTAAGTTTATTGCAACTATTAAAACAGTTGTTCTGCAACTCCTTAACGCCCGACGGAATCTCTATTGCAGTGAGGGCTATACAGGAAGCAAAACAGCTCTCGCCAATCGAGGTTATGCCACTGCCGAGGGTTATGCTCGACAACAAATCGCAGCGCGAAAATGCATAGCGTCCAAGACTCTTGACGCTGTTCGGAATAGTAATAGAGCGCAGATTGCGGCAAGACAGAAAAGCACTGTTGCCAATACTCTCAAGCGACTCATTCAAAGTAACATCCATTAGGCTTACGCAGTTGCAGAATACCTCATTACCTAACGTCTTGACATTAGCACCAAAGACCACCGACTCGAGGTATGTTGA
>JAZQIS010000029.1:0-3926 GCA_045541235.1 Alistipes sp. | reverse complement strand
CATGGCTACGATCCGACTTAGGAGTGGGTTGAGTTGCGTGGTTTCTGGGATGTGAAGGGCGACTTTATGGGAGGTCCGTTCGTGAGCTACACCACCATAGACGAGCGTAGCGGAAGGTTGCTGACACTCGATTGCTATGTCTATTCGCCAAAGTACGGAAAGCGTAATTTTCTGCGACCTCTCGAGCATCTTGTCTATGGAGTTTCGTTCCCGGCCGAGAATAGATAACAGATAAAACGGTATAATATGAAGAGACTTCTTTTGATTTTGGTGTCGCTATTCTGTTTTGTAGCGGTAGCCGAGGCACAGGCCGATAAGCAGCCTTTGCCAAAGATGTTTGCCCATCGTGGCTGTTGGAGCAGGGTTGTCCCCGAGAACTCCATTCCGGCCATTGGTCGCGCTGCGCGCCATGGTTATATGGGTATCGAGCTCGATGTGCGATTGACTAAGGATGGCAAGATGGTCATTATGCACGACAAGTGGCTTAACCGCACCTGCCGCAACGCTTCGGACTATTCAAAATTGACCGACAAGGTGCGAGTCAGTGACCTAACATTCAAAGAGTTGCGAAACAATTACGTGCTTGCATCGTCTAACCCTGAGTATCGTACCCAGATTCCGACATTGGAGGAGATGCTCAAGGAGTGTAAGAGGCAGAAGATTGTGCCGATGCTCCACTCCAACTATGTAGAGTCGTACCGCCTGGCGCAGAAAATTATGGGCGATAATTGGATATGCTTTACGGGTAATGTCGAGGGGATGAAGGAGTGCCGAAAGTTCTCCAAGTGTTTGATTCTCTACGGCATACGGCCACACAATGCCGACCACGCATTCGAACTGTTGCCACAACTTGGCGGCAAGGTCGGAGTCTCGTCTATGCAACGTGAGGCTCTTACACGCGAACGCATCAAGCGTTTCCGCGAGCTTGGCTACGAAGTGCAGGCTTCAATATATCGTTGTCCTCGCGAGGTGTATGCACTACGCGATGGTGTGACAATGATTCTGAGCGATTACAACCTTATGCCCGACCCTGATAACAACCCTGTGAAGGTTGTTCCGCTTGAGCCTCAGACATTGGCACAAGGCCAGACACTCACAATCTCGGCTGATAAGAAGGTGGCTGAAGGCGGATGTGCTATCGAGATAGAGTTTGAGGGTACTATAGAGATAGCCTTTGGCAAGGAGAAGGTCTATACGCTACACAATGATGGTTCGCACTGTGACCGTATAGGAATGCGTTATATCAACCGCAAGGGTGCGGTAATGTTGCACGGTGTAGATGAGAGCAAAATCAAGTCGGCAAAGGTCTATTTCTACGAGTTCTAAGCTGTTTATAGCGGAAAAAAGGAGTTTAGAGAGTGATGAGTAGTTGGTAGTGAGTAATTTCTCGCTAAACTCCTCGGACTCTCTAAACTCCTTTTTCTCTATTTAATAAATATCTCACCTGTTGCAGGTGCCATAGATGTCGAAACAGGCTTGAGAACCTCCTTCGAGATGGTGATGCGCTGCTTGAGTGGCAAGGTCTGCGAGTCGAAGCCGATGAGGAGGTCATAATCGCCCTTTGTGAGCTTCCAAGCACCCGCCTTCTCGTTGTAGGTCATCAAATCCTCGCGATCGATTACTATCTCCACGACGGTCGATTCTCCACCCTTCAAGAGAGGTGTTTTCTTATATCCTCGCAACTCGATGGCAGGGCGGTCAACCTCAGGATTAAGCTCCGACGAGTAGAGTTGAACGACCTGCTTTGCAGGGAAGTTGCCAATGTTCTTTACGGCACATTTTACGATATAGCCGTTCTTGCTCTCCTCAACCTTCATATCCGACATCTCAAACTGCGAATAGGTCAAACCATATCCAAAAGGATATGCCACCTCGACTTTGCGAGTTGTATAGTCACGGTAGCCAACATAAATATCCTCCTCGTAGTTGGTGTAGTCAATGTTCTTAATATCGTATGTCTTGCCGGCAGATGGCATATTGTAACGAGACTGATTCAAGCCTGTTTCGGCAACATTGTGTGGGAAGTTTGATGCCGAGCGAACATCATCATAACTGATAGGGAAACTGATTGGAAGGTGTCCTGTTGGCGACACTCGACCAAGCAATACATCGGCAACCGAATTGCCACCCTCTTGTCCCGGCATCCAGCAGACCAAAATCGCATCTGCCTTATCTCGCCACGAGGCAATCTCCACAGGAGAACCGATATTTAACACCACGATAACCTTTTTGCCCACTTTGTGAAACTCTCGTGATACGGCTGTCAGCAGAATCTCCTCTGTCGGACGAAGAAGAAAATCGCGCTCAATATGGCGGTCAAAGCCCTCTGACGAGTGGCGACCAAAAGTGATGATGGCAACCTCTGCGTCCGATTGTGCCGCATCGATAATTGCTGCGTGAGGGTGCAAAATCTCATTTGGAGTAGGTTTATACTCAAACCATTTTCGTTGCTTTAAGATAGGATTAAGACGCTTTTGCTCCTCGGTCATGTGCTCTTGATAGCGTTTGTCCAGTTTCTCATATAGTGAGAAGCCATTGCCGAGAAGCCCGTCCCGCAAATCAACAACATAAGGGCGATGTACATCTCCCGAACCGGCTCCACCTGCGATAAAGTTGTATGAAGTCGCACCGAAAAGAGCAATTTTACGCTCATTGAGAGGGAGCGACATATTATCGTTTTTTAACAAAACAAATCCCTCCGAAGCCACCTCACGAGTAAGTTTTGCATGAGCCTCCATATCGGGTTTGTTCGAGAACTTGTAACCCTGGAAACGAGGTGTGCGAACTATCATTTCGAGAACTCGTTTTACGCAGATATCAAGGTCTGATTCAGCGAGTTTACCCGATTTTACAGCGGCTACAAGTTCATGAAAGTTTTTGTGCCTTCCCGGCATCATAAGGTCGTTGCCTGCGGCGATTTGGCTCGCCACATCGTAACCTGTGTTCCAATCAGTCATAACCAAACCCTCGAAACCCCACTCGTCACGCAGAATAGTCTCCAAAAGACCGGGATCCTCCGAAGCGTGGCGACCATTTACGAAGTTGCAAGCGGTCATAATTGTCCAAGGTTGCGACTCTTTGACGGCTATTTCGAAGTTGCGCAAATATATTTCGCGCAGAGCACGCATCGACACACGCGAGTCGTTTGCCAATCGGTTTATCTCCTGATTGTTTACGGCGAAGTGTTTTAGCGATGTACCTACGCCGTGGCTCTCCACTCCGTTAATCATTGCAGCCGCCGTTTTGCCCGCCAAAAGCGGGTCCTCCGAGTAGTACTCAAAGTTGCGACCACAGAGTGGATTTCGCATAATATTTACGCCCGGTGCAAGCAAGATATCTACACCATACTCCTTAACCTCCTGCCCGATTGCCGAGCCTACATTATAGATGATTTCATCATTCCAGGTCGAGGCAAGGTGAATACCGACAGGAAAACCGGTGCAGTAGTATGTTTGCGAGTCGCCTTCGCGAGTTGGGGATATGCGCAATCCGGCAGGACCATCGGCCACAACGATAGATGGGATACCGAGTCGGTTGATAGGACAGGTTACTCCCGCTGCCCCCGGAATGATTTTGCGAGTAAAACCGACCTCACCGGCCAACTCCTTATCTCGGGCTACATGGGCTGCACCGATGACAATATGAGCCTTCTCCTCAATGGTCATCGCCTTAATTACCTTTTCTATGTTTTTGGGGGTAAGTTGCGGTTGAGCCACTACCGATGAGGTTGCTAAAACTGTTGCAAAACAACAAATAAAGACTTTTCTCATGTGGGTTATTTTTTGGTTGTTATGTTTACGCATATCAACATTCTTCTCTATATTTGCACTATTATTTGATAAATACCTCGCCGGATGCAGGTGCCATAGATGTCGAAACAGGCTTGAGAACCTCCTTCGAGATGGTGATGCGCTGCTTGAGTGGCA
>JAZQIS010000028.1:0-14939 GCA_045541235.1 Alistipes sp. | reverse complement strand
ACACCCGCATTTATGTACTATTTTTGACCAATAATCAAAAACCGCCCCGATTTTATGTACTATTTTGACCAATAAGCCGTAGTACCTTACTATATAATAGAGCCTGTCTAACCTAAATCGGTTAGACAGGCTCTACTGTGTTTTGCCGTCGTATTTGGGCGTTACAAATCCTTTAGTATTGTTCTTTTTCGTTAGGGAAGTCGCACGATTTGACATCCTCTACGTAGCGCGAAATGGCGTCGGTCATTACAGTATGAAGGTCTGCGTAACGACGTAGGAATCGTGGCGAAAAGCCTTTGTTAATGCCGAGCATATCGTGAACTACAAGCACCTGGCCGTCGGTTGCACCTCCAGCACCAATGCCAATCGTCGGAATCGACAACTCCTTCGATACGCGAGCAGCCAAAGCCGCAGGAATCTTCTCCAATACTACCGCAAAGCATCCTACCTCCTCAAGTAATTTGGCATCGCGTACCAACTTCTCGGCTTCGGCCTCCTCCTTGGCGCGAACGCTATAGGTGCCAAATTTGTGAATTGACTGCGGTGTGAGTCCGAGGTGGCCCATAACAGGGATACCTGCGGTTAGGATTCGCTTAATAGAGTCGAGAATCTCCTCGCCACCCTCCATCTTTACGGCATCGGCACCTGTCTCCTTCATAATGCGTATAGCGGAGTCGAGAGCTGCCTGTGAGTCACCCTGATATGTACCGAAGGGCATATCGCACACCACCAATGCTCGTTCTACTGCACGCACTACGGAGGATGCGTGATAGATCATTTGGTCAAGGGTAATGGGTAGGGTGGTCTCCCAGCCCGCCATAACATTTGCTGCCGAATCGCCCACAAGAATTACATCAACACCTGCGCCATCGACAATCTTCGCCATTGAGTAGTCGTAGGAGGTGAGCATCGAAATCTTCTCGCCTCTATCTTTCATCTCCTTGAGTCGTAGTGTCGTGACGGCTCTTACTTTACTTTCTACCGACATGATTTTAGCATTTTACTTGTGAATGTTAAACGTGGCGCAAAATTTCGTCCAAACCGTTGAAGTGGTTCTTGTAGTCCTCCAACGAGCGCGAAATGACCTCGTAAGCCTCCTCTCGCCCGAAAATATGAGTTATTTCAACCTTCTTCTGCGACTCCGAATCCGGCATATCCTTATAGGTGAGGAAGTAGTGCTTCAGGCGGTTAATAATGCCCTTTGGCAACTCCGAAATGTCGTTGTAGCCGCTATAGGTTACGTCATGGCGTAAAACTGCAATAATCTTGTCGTCGGCCTCATTGCCATCCAACATTCTAAATCCTCCGATAGGTTTTACACTCACGATAATATCGCCGTGTGCAATATCACGCTCGGTTAATACGCAGATGTCGAGAGGGTCGCCATCACCTACTATCTCAGTGCGGCCACTCTGCTGCATACAATACTCAGCTACGCTCTCACCGCAAAAACTCTGTGGAACGAATCCATAGAGTGCAGGAATGACATTCGAATACTTCTGCGGGCGGTCAATCTTGAGGTATCCGCTAACCTTATCCAACTCGTACTTTACCGTGTCGGTAGGAACAATCTCTATGAACGCGGTAATTACCTCGGGAGCCTTCTCTCCAACCTCGATACCGTGCCAAGGGTGCGACTTATATCGCAAGCCCATCAATCGTGCAATAGGATCATTAATTTTGTTTCCCATAATATTAAAAATTAGCTGTTTAACATCTTGTTTTGAGGGTTATTATTTGTTGTATAGCGCGTTGGTCATATCGGTTCCTGCGGTGACTGTCGAGCAGGTGTAGGTGTTACCCCTGCGATCTGTTGCACGAACCTCGACCTCTGCGTTTTTATCTTTTAGTCTATATTTCCACATCTGGTAGCAATGCTTGTAGTATAGGCCTCCGTTGTTCATTCCGAGGTAGCCGCATAGCACCCCGACAGCCCAAAAATCGCGTCCGCACTCCACGCCTTGCGGAGGACGTTTCGGGTCGGTGTAGAGGAAGCTGCCGATGAGTTCGTCGTAGGTTACCTCCCAATGATATGAAGCCAAACTTGTCATATTGCCCGAATAAACACCATTCTCGTACACCTCAACCTTCCAGGCGGTGTCGGAATTGAAGATGTTGGCCAAGAGCGTATCTTCGTTATATCCAAATTGATAGAAACCCTTTGTGCCGTTTTTGTTTGTGCCACTTATCTCGGCCCCTGTAATGGCATTACCTCGATAAAGGCGCATTTGATAATCTCGCGAATTCATACCTTCGGCGTACCCTTTGTAGTACCAATCTTTGATTGTACCATTGCATATGTGATAGACACCATAACCATTAGGAACGCCGTCGCCGTTGATGTTGCTTGTCCAAGTGGCTCCATTTACTGCAGCCTGGGCGTGTTCATAAATTTTATGAGTAGATTTGCCTACTAATGTGTGGTCGTAGTTGCGTTGGTAGTGGAGATGGCCCGAGAGAATATGAGCCTCGCCAAACTCGTCGAGAAGAGTTAATACCTCCTGGCGGTAGGTACCATCTCCGAGTGTGCCATTGTTGTATAGCGGAATATGTACGCAGAGTACAACTACCTTTTGCTCCTTGTTTTCTACGCAAGACAAATCCTCCACGAGCCATTTGTATTGCTCCTCGGTAAAACGTGTGCTGGTGTTATCTGTTGCGCAGTTGTCGCCAGACTTCCATTGCACATTTCGCATTCCGATAATGTGGGCACTGCCGCGATTAAAGGAGTAGTTGATAGGCCCGAACGTATCCTCGAACATACGCTGAATATTGAGGTTTATTTCGCGCAAATCCTTGCCTTTGACGGGGTGAGATGTGTTCATAAAGCAGTTGTCGTGGTTGCCCATGACTTGGAATATAGGCATACCCATTTTGTCGGCATGCATAGCATCGCGCATGGCAGGCAGAACATCCTGGGAAATATCTCTTGACCCCATCGAAATAACATCTCCAAGCGTAATGCCATAACAAGGCAGTCCAAGCGATGCCGAATAGGATTTAATCTCTGGTGCAGTCTGCTTGGCAAAGCGTTCGACGTTGCTAAGGTTTCCCGTTTGCGGGTCGGCCAGGCCGAAGAGCAAAAACTCGTTTTCCGGACCACTATCCAGCCTCTCCAATGTGAAATCGTATCGATTTGAGTATGGAGTGTATCGGATGAAAAAGCAGGGCTGTCCAAGGTTGTTTAGTGCAATCTTGAACTCGGCCGGAGTAGAGATATAGATATACCATGTGTCGGGCGATATCGGCATTGTGTAGAAACCTCTATGGTCTGTTTTTACGACTGAGAAGCCGTCGCTAACTGCAACTCCGACGACAGGGTTACCCTCTGTGTCGCACACATATCCAGAGATTATTAGACTACCATTGATCATCGTATCCTCTTCGCTAATCATCCCGTCAATTTCGATGGTTTGGTCAATCCGAAACTTGATATTGGGACATCTTACGACCTCGCCTGCAGTGGTGCTTACGGAGCGCCACTTTACCTCCATCTCTTCGCCATTTGTGCTCTTTAGCGTTATTGTGTAGTCGTCGAGGTCGCATGGGGGCAGTGGAATGTAGAATAGGCTCTTCTCCGATGTCGAGAGCGAAACACCATCGGCAAAGAGTATCCTTATGGTGTCGGTACTCTTGGCTGAAGGGGATAAAGCCTCCTTTTCGCAGTCGATTGAGAACTCTCCTGCAAGTGCTATTTTGTTGGCCGATGTTAGGACTATTTCTCCTAACATTAAGCCCTTTACATCGGAGGTTACACTCAAACGAACCACACTTACGAGGTGCTTCATTGTGATATCTCTATCTGCCGAATTGCTAGAACCGCACATTGGTAGCATATTCGGAAATACGCCTGCTCCGCTAATGTGTTGCTCGACAGGAAGGGTTGTCATATCGCTGTCGATAGAGTAGGGTGATTCTATGTAGTATGGTCTTTCTATTTCGGTGTCGCCAAAGTTGAATATTGCTACCGAACTTTTTTTCTGGTCGATATCAACCTTTTGCGAAGGCACACCATTTACACTGATGCAACTGTTGCTACTCCATGCTACCGGATAGGATTTGCCCGTAATGTCCGTAAAATCCGGTATGGTTAGTCGTAAGGAGTTTGCGGGTATCTCCACTTTTGTCTTATCTCCTCTCTCTTGGGAGGTGCAGGCAGATAAGCAGAATACCGCAATGAAAATCAATAGCTCCTTGCAACTCATCTATTACTTGCAGTTTATGGTTTTTTGGCCAAATCGTTGTTGCGATAATCGACAAACTCTTCGGATTCGTATCGGTAGCCGAAGCGGTCGGTTGCAACAACCTTCACCTTCGAGTCCTTGTTCTTGAGTGTATATCGATACATGTGCATACTAGGATTCCAGCTACCATTGCTCGGACTCTTGTCTGATGTGCTGTAGCGGTCTAGAACTCCCAAATGGAATCCTGCGGTCCACATATCGTAGTCGGCAACTGTGCCGTCCTTAATCTGGCGCGGGTCGCTCATAGTGTAGGAGCCAACAAGAGTTTTGAAACTTACACTCTTTGTCGTGATTTTGGTCATTCGTCCCGAATATTCGCCATTCTCATAGACATCAATTACCCATTTGGAATCGGCATTGAATACGTTTGCCAAAATTACGTTGTCGGCATAGTTGAAGGAGTAGTATCCCTCCTGTCCGTTCTTGTTATCAACAATAGCAGCACCGGTGATGGCGTTACCACGATAGAGGCGCATTTGATAATTGCGACTATCCATTCCCTTTGAATACCCCATATAGTACCACTCGGCGAATTTTGCACCCTCTCCAACAAATACTCCGTATCCGTTTGGTGTTCCATCGCCACAGAGGTTTGATGCCCACCAAGTGCCACATACGGTACCCATATTGTGCTCATAGATAGTTGGATACTCCTTTGATGGCTCGTAATTGCGCTGCAAGTGGGTATGGCCCGAAATTACGTGGGCCTCCTTAAATTCGGCAAGCAAATCGAATGTCTCCTTGATATAATTTAGTTTGAACGATGTGCTGTTGGTTGCTTGGCAAAGAGGAATATGAACGCACAGAAGAACCACCTTATCCTTCGGTACTACGGCCAAATCCTGCTTTAGCCACTCGTACTGCTCCTTCAAGAATCCTTTTGCATAGCTACCCATAGAGTTGTTTACCTGATAGATTATGTCTCGCATACCTACAATGTGGAAGTCTCCGCGGTTGAAAGAGTAGTTGATAGGGCCAAATGTTGTCTCGAAGTCGCGTTGGGCTCTAACCTCAAATGTACTACTCTTTTCGTCGGGCTCGATAGGGTTGCTCGAATTGAACCAATTGGCATCGTGATTTCCCATAACTTGGAATACCGGCATGCCAATCTTCTTGTAGTTCATTGCTTCGCGCATTGAAACCATAAAGGAGGTTGCATCCTTGGAGTTTGAATTGGATATTACGTCTCCCAATGTAATACCGTAGCAAGGTACGTCCAATGTCTTGGCGTGCTTTGCAATACCAGGCACCGCCTCCTTAATAAATCTATTCAAACCTGTCGATGATGATACCTGAGGGTCGGCAAATGTGAATAGTGCGAATTTCTCCTCTTTTCCACCTTCAAACTTGCGCAACGAGAAGTTGTACTCCTTCTTGTCGGCCGTTCTTGCAGTATGGAATTTTGGCATACCATTGGTATCTACGGTAACCTTGTATTCCGATGGAATGGAGTAGTAGATGTACCATGAATCTCGGTGTGGCTCCATCATAAACAAGCCATCTTGATCTGTTGTTACCACCTTAAAACCGTCACTGACAGCTACATTCGGTATCGGTTCGCCTGTACCCTTGTCGGTCACATAACCGTATATGTGATTTTTTGGTATGGAAAGTTTGCGAACAATCTTCAGGTCATCGAAGCAAATCTGTTTGGTTTTGCTGTCGATAGATACTTCAAAGTGGCAATCGGAAGTGACGTTACTAACCAAGAAGTTGAAGTTCTTCCATTTTGGCGTGTCGGTTACTGCCTCAAGGAAGAGATCTTCGCTCCATAATGTTGAGCCATCTGCTTTGATAATAGCAACCTTTGCGCTACCCGTGCTGCTATTCTCGGATGCGGAATATATACACGCGCTGAGACTTATCTCCGCCTCCACCTTTTCGTCTGCACCGATTGCGGAAAAGGTTGGTGATGCCAATTTGCAACTTGTGGTATATGCGTTTCCGAGTTTGATGTAGCCGGGGCGAATATACACGCTTGCTTTGGTTCCACTCCATCCGCCAAGCCCCATCATTTCGCGAAGTGAATTGTTGCATGCAAAGAGGAGTCCTCCCTCATCACTCACCTTGGTTACTGTATGGCAATCCTCGTAGCTATCGGCAAGAGCATCTACAGTGTATGTTGATAGCTTCTGCTCGATTTCATTGTTGAGACGTATTCCGTTTGCAGCATTTATATAGTCATAGCCCCAACACAACTTGTCGAAATTCTGTGATATGATGTTACGTCGGGCAAGGTTCTCCTCGAGTGAGACTGTCAGTGGGGTAGAGGTCTTGCCATCGCAGTCTGCTACTGTGATGTAAAATGTGTTGATGCAATCGAGAAACGGAATTGTGAATTTCGGAGTTTGACTCTCGTCTCCGGACAAAACATAGCTCTGGAGCAGGTTGGCGAGTTTCTCATCGCCATACACGCATATTGTGTACTCTGTTGAAGAACTGCTCTTTGGCCAGGATATTGTGACATTTGCAGTTGATGTTGCAACTTGTGTGAGGGCAAATGTTTGGGTGTTGGTCGATACCGAAGGTGAGTTTACAGTGCAACTCGAAAATAGCGCGATTGAAGCGGCTATAATGACGGGCAAAAGGGCGTTTTTTATCTTCATTTTGTATGTAGTTTTACGATAAAGTTATTTTAATTGTACAAAGTTATGTAGTTTTTACTACATTTGCAAAGATTTTTGCGATAAAATGCGTGTAGAAATGGATAAGAAAGTCTATGTTTTTCCGGGCCAGGGTGCACAGTTTTGCGGCATGGGCAAGGAGCTATATGAGCAGAGTGCCGAGGCGAAGGAGTTATTTGAGAAAGCGAATGAGATTCTTGGATTCCGTATTACGGATATTATGTTTGAAGGTACGGACGATGAGCTAAAGCAGACCAAGGTTACTCAACCTGCAGTATTTCTCCACTCGGTTGTGCTCGCAAAAGTGCTTGGGGTTGAACCTGCTGCGGTGGCGGGTCATTCGCTTGGCGAGTTTTCGGCTTTGGTTGTTTCGGGTGCGCTCTCCTTTGAGGAGGGGTTGCGCCTTGTGTCGAAACGCGCAATGGCGATGCAGCGAGCTTGCGAGATGGAGCAGGGCGCAATGGCTGCGGTTCTCAGACTGCCGGACGAGGTAATCGAAAATGTATGCGAAAGTGTTGAAGGCGTGGTTGTAGCGGCAAACTACAACTGCCCGGGACAACTTGTCATCTCGGGTGCTGTTGATGCGGTAAACGAGGCGTGTGTAAGACTGAAAGAGGCGGGAGCTCGTCGAGCTCTACTCCTTCCTGTCGGAGGTGCGTTTCACTCTCCTTTGATGGAGCCTGCTCGCCGTGAGTTGGCTGAAGCTATCGAGGCTGCTTCGTTTAGTGAGCCTAAATGTCCGATTTATCAAAATGTCGATGCAAAACCACATATCGACCCCGATGAGATAAAGCAGAATATTATAGCACAACTTACAGCTCCGGTACGCTGGACTCAAATAGTCGAAAATATGGTTGCAGATGGCTATACGTCGTATCAGGAGTTGGGTCCGGGCACGGTTTTGCAAGGACTTATAAGCAAGATTTCATCCGATGTAGAGGTGTCGAGCTTATCGACTTTTTGAAAAATATGAATATTTTTTGAAAAAAATTTAACAAAAGGCGGAATTATTTCCGTCTTTTTATTATCTTTGCATTGGGTTAAATAAAAAACAGTGGGAATTGATGAGCTCTTTAATTGATTTTTTTAACAATCACGAATCCGACAAAGGATTGTCGCACAAGAATAATCTTATCAAACGAAATATTATAGCCTATATGGCTATGAATGGGGATGTTGCGCTTGCCGAGCTGACCAAAGAGTTGAAGATTAGTATTCCTACTATTACCAAACTTGTTCAGGAATTGGTTGATGAGGATATTGTGTCGGACTTGGGTAAGGTCGAAACTCACGGAGGCCGTCGCCCCAATATTTATGGACTGACCTGCTCGACACTCTATTTTGCAGGTGTGCATGTTGGTCGTGACAGAATGACTTGCGTTATTACTGATTTGCAGAATAACCTTGTCTATGAGACGGTTTACGACGATTTCGAGCTGGTTGATAGGGCGCATTGCCTCGATACTATTTGTAATAATATTGTCGATTTTCTCGATAATTGTGGATACGACCGAGCAAAAATTCTCGGATTGGGTGTCTGCATCGTAGGTCGTGTCAATACATCAGAAGGGCGTTCATTCCATTATTTTACGTCGTTCGATGACTCTTTGCGCGACATTATTGAAGCTCGTGTTGGCCTGCGTGTGTTGGTGGAGAACGATACTCGCGCCCGTTGTTATGCCGAGTATAACTTCTCTCGCTCGAAAACCGAGAGTAATGTCATCTATCTCCACCTCGGACTCGGTGTCGCCATCGGTATCGTGAGTGACGGAAAACTATACTATGGTAAGAATGGTTTTGCGGGAGAATTTGGCCATATACCATTCTTTAACAACGAAAAAATATGTTTCTGTGGCAAGAAGGGCTGTCTCGAGACCGAGGTTTCGGGTATCGCCATAGAGGAGAAGATGAACGAGCTCGTGCGTAATGGTGCAAATACCATTTTGCGAAAGCGATACGAGGCTAAAGAACAGATACATATCAACGATATTGTAAATGCTGCTCGCAATGACGATAATCTCTCGATTGAGCTTATCGAGGAGGCCGGTGAGAAGGTCGGCAAGGCGGTGGCGTTCCTTATCAATATCTTCAATCCTGAGAGTGTTATTGTAGGTGGAAATCTTGCGGCGGCAGGCGATTACATAATGTTGCCGTTGAAGTCTGCAACCAATAAGTATTCGTTGAGTCTGGTCTATAAGGATACAAAGTTTAGAGTCTCGAAGATGCATGCAAATGCTAATGCTTGGGGTGTGGCAATGCTGATGCGTAATTTGATAATTGGTCTATAGCTATGCTCAGAAGCGAAAAGGTCGTTTTGCGGAGTGTCGATTTCTCGGATATCGACACTCTGCTTTTGTGGGAAAATGCAAATAATGAGCCTCTATATGGCGTTTATGAGGAGGAGTTTTCTCGCGAAGATATTGTCCGTTTTGTCGAAAATCAGATGCGTTATTCGATTGAGCAGACCGAGCAGTTGCGGCTGATGATTTGTTCGCCCGATGGTGAGCGATTAGGAGCGATTGATCTTACGGAGTATGATGGCCGCAAGGCCTTTGTATCGATATTGATTTTTGATTTAGATAATCGACGTAAAGGATTCGGTGAAAGTGCTTTGCGACTTGTTGTGGAGTATTCCGAATCGCTTGGCTTGCGAGATCTTTACGCAATAATCCATCCCGACAATCGACCAAGTATAAATCTCTTTGAAAAGGTGGGTTTTATTGACGAAGGGGCGATGCTCTATCATAAGAGAATATAACAAATAAGCAACCTCGATTTTACGAGGTTGCTTATTTGTTGATGAAATAGACTCTACTATCTCAAATGCTCGTATGTGAATGCCTCCCATGGCATATCCGAGTCGGCCTTGCCGTGGTCAAGAATATCCACGATGTGCATCAAGAGAGGGAAATCCTTCAAATCTACCATTCCGAGTTCGGCTTTACGGCGGATCGCCTGGCCCATTACTCGGGTAATAACCAAACTCTCGAGTGTAATACCTGCAAGAGCCTCGGTTACCTGGTCGTAGTTAAGACCCTTGCCCATAAGCACGCCGCAACGACGAGTACGTCCGCTGAATATTGTTACGTAGAGGTCGCCGAGACCGATGCACTCCGACTCGAAGGTACCGCCCTGAATTTGCATGAGGGCATGAGTCTCGCGTACAGCCTGCGAGAATGTTCCGGCCTGCGAGTTGTAGTGCTGTGGCTCATCCTCTCCGTGCCAACGGATGTTGAGACCTACGGCAAGTGTAACAGCCATTGCAAAGGCATTTTTGAGGGCAACAGCACTCTCGAGACCGATAACGTCGTTGGTTAGTGAAATGTGGTAGTATGGACGTGCCATAGCCTCCTTCATCATGCGGAGGGCATCGCTATCCTTACCGCAGAAACCAACCTCGGTTGGGTCCATGAATACCAATTCGTACGAGGTGCAAGGGCCGCCAACAGCGCAGATTGTGCGGTTGATACCACGCTTTGCCAACTCGCTCTCCCAGTATCCCGGGTACGAAAGCAATGTGCCATCCCCTGTTGCTCGAAGGCCTTTGGTTACCGATAGAACAGGAATATTAGGGTCGAGGTTTACGAGAATCTCCTCCAAGAACCAATCAACACCGAATGACGATACGCCACCGATTACGAAATCCGAACCCTCGGTTACGCTCTTCCAATCTTTGAAATAGTGAAACTGTACATTCTCAGGGAATGGGCGGCAGAACTTCTCGTGCTTGCCTGTTGCGATGTAGCCATCGATAATCTCGTCGTCGAGACAAGTACCTACGATGTGTACTTCGTGACCATTCTCTGCTGCCGGAAAGGCGAGAGCCGAGCCCATCATTCCTGCTCCGATAATTGTAATTTTTTTACTCATGTTTGTATGGATTTTGTTGTAATGTGTATTCTACTAAAAAAAGAGTTCAATTAGAGCTACAAAAATAACGTTAAATTTAATATTTTGCAATATTTACAATGATTTTTAATCGTTAATTGTTTATTCTCGATAAGAATTTGTATTTTTGCACAAAATAAGGGATTGTATTATGAAAATTTTATCGCCATCTATTCTGTCTGCCGATTTTGGAAATCTTGAACGGGATGTAAAAATGATAGATCGTTCTATGGCAGAGTGGGTGCATATCGACGTTATGGATGGCGTTTTTGTGCCGAATATCTCATTTGGTTTTCCCGTAATGAAGCCTGTGCGTAAGGCGACTGCGAAGACTCTTGATGTGCATTTGATGATTGTTGAACCGCAGCGCTATGTCAGACGTTTTGCCGAGGCAGGAGCCGATTACATCACATTCCACCACGAGGCGTGCCCGAATCCTCGTCAAATAATAGCCGAGATTAAGGCCGCAGGAGCGAAGGCTGGAGTAAGTGTTAAACCCGCAACACCTATTGAGGCCATTTTTGACTACCTCTCAGAGCTCGATTTAGTGCTTGTTATGAGCGTTGAACCAGGTTTTGGTGGGCAGACCTTTATGCCCGAATCGCTCGATAAAGTGCGTGTTTTGCGCAAGGAGATTGATGAAAAGGGTTATAAGTGCCTTATTGAAGTGGATGGAGGCATTTCGGTCAATAATGCACGCGAGGTGTTCGAGGCGGGAGCAGATGCAATAGTAGCCGGCACGTCGGTTTTTGGTGCGGAGAATCCCGAGGAGATGATTAGTAAAATTTTGAATGTGTAATGATTTCGATAGATAACCTCACTGTAAGTTTTGGCGGTTGGACGCTGTTTGATGGCATATCGTTTCTTGTTAATCCAAAAGAGAGAATCGGACTCGTTGGCCGAAATGGTGCAGGAAAGACTACTATTCTCAAACTTATCGCAGGGTTGCAACAGCCGACATCGGGGGCTGTGACCAAGAATAGCGACTGTACAATAGGTTATTTGCCCCAGCAAATGCAGGTGGCCGATACTACCACACTTCTTGCCGAAACAGCAAAAGCCTTTGAGGAGGTGCTGGCGTTGGAGGCTGAAATCGAACGCCTTACAGGGGAGATAGCTGCGCGTACAGACTATGAGAGTGAAGAGTATGAGAAGTTGCTGCATCGCCTTAACGATGCTAACGACCGCTATCACATACTCGGTGGAGATACTCGCGATGCCGATATCGAAAAGACACTTCTTGGTCTTGGTTTTAGGCGCGAAGAGTTTGATAAGCCAACGTGTCAATTCTCGGGTGGATGGCGTATGCGTATCGAGCTGGCGAAGTTGCTACTGCGCCGACCTTCGATTTTTCTGCTTGATGAGCCGACAAATCATCTCGATATCGAGTCGATTCAGTGGTTAGAGGATTATCTGAAGAACTACAATGGTGCAGTGTTGCTTATCTCTCACGATAGGGCTTTCCTCGATAATGTAACCACGCGCACGATAGAGTTGTCGTTGGGTAAGATTTACGACTACAAGGTTCCTTATTCACAATTTGTTACACTCCGTGCAGAGAGACGTGCTCAGCAGTTGGCTGCATATCAAAATCAACAACGATTGATTGAAAAGAGTGAGGAGTTTATCGAGAAATTCCGATACAAGCCGACCAAATCCAATCAGGTGCAATCGCGCATCAAGCAACTCGATAAGTTGGAGCGAATCGAGGTTGAGGAGGAGGATTTGGCTACATTGAATATTAAGTTTCCTCCTGCACCACGCTCGGGACAGATTGTTGCCGATATTAAGGGTGCGGGTAAAGCTTTCGGCGAGCATCGAGTATTTTCAGGCGCCGAGTTTACAATACACAAGGGCGATAAAATTGCACTCGTCGGTCGTAATGGCGAGGGAAAGACTACATTTGCCCGTATGCTCATTGGCGAGTTGGAACAGACCGAAGGCGAGATAAAGATTGGGGCCAATGTGAGTATTGGCTACTATGCTCAGAATCAGGATGACCTGATGAATGGTGACTTTACTGTCTATGATACGCTCGATAGGGTGGCAGTGGGGGATATCCGTACTCGCCTCCGCGATATTTTGGGTGCTTTTCTTTTCCGTGGTGAAGATATAGACAAGAAGGTTAAGGTGCTGTCGGGTGGCGAGCGTTCTCGACTTGCTATGGCGCGTATGATGCTCGAACCACACAATCTGCTTATCCTCGATGAGCCAACGAACCATATGGATATGCGCTCGAAGGATATTTTGAAGAGTGCATTGCAGAAGTTTGACGGAACGGTTGTTGTGGTATCGCACGACCGCGAGTTCTTGGATGGTATTGTGGATAAGGTTTATGAGTTTCGCGATGGAGGTGTGCGCGAGTATCTGGGAGGAATATACTATTTCCTCGAGAAACGCAAACTCGAAAATTTGCACGAAATTGAGCGTAAAGCTCCCGTTGAAATAGCCGTAAAGCAGGAAACTTCGCAAGGAAAACTATCATACGAACAGAAAAAGGAGCAGGAGAAACTGTTGCGTAAGTTGCGTAAAAATGTGGAGCAAATCGAAACAGAGTTGGCAGGTGTCGAGAAACAAATTGCCGATTATGAGGCTCGCTTTGCCGTTGCAACGGAGTATAATGCCGAGGAGTATAAGGCGTATGATGAATTGAAGGGGCGCTACGACCACTTGATGCACGAGTGGGAGAAGGCATCCTATGAAGTGGAAATAACAGAGCAACAATAATATGGAGAACATTATTTTTGGTATTCGCCCCGTAGCAGAGGCTATCGAATCGGGCAAGCAGATTGAGAAAATCTATATCCGCAAGGGCGCAGAGGGACAACTGATGAACGATTTGCGAGATTTGTGCTATCGTCATCGTCGCCACTATCAGGAGGTGCCGGTCGAGAAGCTGAATCGAATGACACGCGGAAATCATCAAGGCGTTGTGGCGGTAATTGCCGCGATTGATTATGTGGAGGTCTCCGATATTTTGGAACGAGTACCCGAGGATGAAACGCCTTTGGTGGTTGTCTTTGATAATGTTACAGATGTGCGAAACTTTGGTGGTATAGCCCGTTCTGCAGAGTGCGCAGGTGCTCATGGTATTATCTCGTCATTGAAAAATTCTGCTCCGGTTAATGCCGAATCTATCCGTTCCTCGGCAGGTGCGCTTACTCGTATTCCTGTGGCGCGTGTCGGCTCAATTCGTAATACTTTGAAGACGTTGCAGGCCGAGGGCTTCCAGATTGTTGCTGCAACAGAGCATAGTCGCAAGTTGATGTATGATGCCGATCTTACAAAGCCTACGGTTATCGTTATGGGCTCTGAGGAGAATGGTATCTCGAAGGAGGTTCTGAAATTGTGCGATGAGCAACTTGCTATTCCGATGATTGGTGCAATCGAGTCGTTGAATGTATCGGCAGCGGCGGCGATTATGCTGTTCGAGGTTGTTCGCCAAAGAATTGGAGACTAATAGTTTGCGTGCCTCTATCTAATTTGGTGGTTTATGCCGTCTTGCCCCCTTGCCGAAGTCGATAAAATTGGCGAAATGTTGCGTTTTCGCAAGGGTTGTGATGCGGATATTTGCCGTATTATGGAGCTTGTTGTTGATGCGCAATATTGGTTTGCTAAACAAAATATTGACCAATGGCAGGATGGCTATCCAACTCGCGAAATAATATCAAGTGATATTTCGGATGGGGTCAATTATGTGATTGAGTATAAAGAGGTTGTCGTCGCAACTGCTGTCATATCTTTTGACGGAGAACCCACATATAAGGTTATCAAAGGTCGGGGTTGGCTCAATGATAATAGCTACGCTGTGGTCCACAGAATTGCTGTGGCTGACAAGTGCCGTCGAAAGGGTATAGCCAAAGAGATTTTGTACTATGCAGAAGAGTTGTGCCGTGAGCGGGGCGTCGCCGATATCCGCATCGATACTCACCGTGATAATCTTGCTATGCGCTCGTTACTCAAAAAAATGGGTTACACGCACTGTGGTCGCATAACCCTAACTTCCGGCGCCTTCCGCGAAGCGTATCACAAAGAGGTTAAATAAAAAGGTAATGATGCCAAAAGCGGCGCTTGAGTAAAAATATAAGTCGCTGTATATTTGGAAATTACAGCGATATTTTAGAGATTAGTAGAAACCGGTTTCTACTAATCTCTATTTTTTATGGTAAAAAAGCGCAAAATT
>JAZQIS010000027.1:0-25816 GCA_045541235.1 Alistipes sp. | reverse complement strand
AAAATATCTCGCCAAGTTAGCAATGGTGTGCAATGAGGTGCAATGGAGTGCAACGAGCTGCAATAAAATGGCGAAGAGAATTGTACTTTCTACTATAAAGGCATTGGTTGTCGGTGGCGAAAGTCGTTCACAACTTTTTTTGCAAAAAATAACTAATTCATAAACCTTATCACTAACGCCCCTCTACTCTTAATATGAAAAGGTTGCCAAATTGTTTAACTTAAAAATTTAACACTATGACAATGCAAGAAAAAACTGTATCATTTGAGCAACTACCGGAGCTCATTCAAAATCTGGTAGAGAGAATCGAAGCACTCGAAAAGACAGTTCGCGAGAAGCAGCAGCCACAGCCACTTGAAGGGGAGCTGATGAGCGTGGAGGATGTTTGCAAACTACTTGGCAAATCAAAATCTGCGGTGTACCGAACGGTCAGGTGTCACGATATTCCATTTATCCGCCAGGGTAACCGATTGTACTTTGACAGACCGACCATCAAGAAATGGCTCGAGAAGAAACAAAATATCGAGTGCATCACCAATATGGAGGAGTTCGAGAAGTTTATGACTCCCGACCCATGGCGCTACCGAAATCGACGCTAGTAAAGCGGTTTGATGAATTAGACTAAGATTGAAAAGGCGGATTTAGTCCGCCTTTTTTATTTGACATTATGATTATAGCAAAATTTTTCATATCTTTATGACAAATTGTTGCGAGCATAAGATAAGTTTACTAGGAAATAATAACTTATATATAAGATTAAAACATATTAGGGACTATGAAAATTAGAAAGATTTCAGTAAAAGGATTATTTCATACATTTGATCATGAAATAAGATTTAATGATAGTGGAATTGCTATCATTATTGGTGAGAATGGAATTGGGAAAACAACCTTATTACAAATTATAAATTCAATTTTTACTAAAAAGTTCGACTTTCTGTTTACCATAGATTTTAACCTAATTGAAATATTTTTTTCGAGGATAAAATGGTCGATTACTAAAGACGATGATGGAAATATCAATATAAGCAATCCAATAAAGAATGATTCATTTACCATCAAACCCATTAATGAAAGAGATGCATATTTTATGCGCCGATTTCTTGAACAAATTAATAAAGATGAATGGTTTGATAGACGAATTGGAAGACCTGTTACCCGAGATGAGATCATAAAAAGATATGGACAAGATCCTATCGCACAATCTGAAAGGCCAATATGGTTTGATGAATTAATTACGGAGAACCGTGTTATGTTTATCCAAACTCAACGTTTGTATAAAACAGAATATGATAATGAACGCGACCATAGAAAACTGGAATATATGGTTGATGCCTACTCAAATGAGCTTGTAGATTTGCTGCGTAAAAACAATACTGCATTTACATCTACATCAATACAACTAGATAGCACATTCCCAATTCGCCTACTCAAGGTACTTAAGAAACCCAAAGAAGTTGAATATGTAAGTAAGGTCATAGATGAAATTAATAGTTTGAATCAATACCGTAGTTTGTTAAGTGCTGTTGGTATCATAGACAAGCAAGATGATGAGGTTATAAACAAATCATTGGAAACACTAAATAATCCAAGTGCGCTATCTATTTTAGATCTATATATAACAGATAATAAACAGAAGCTAGATGTTTTTAGATATACAGCCCAAAAGCTAAATCTACTATTACAGATAATAAATAAAAGATTTAAGCACAAGCATTTATTTATTGATAAGGAAACAGGTTTTGTAATAAAATCAAAATCTGAGAATAAAGATATTGCAGTTAAAAATTTATCTTCTGGTGAACAAAATGAACTGATTATATTTTATAATCTCCTTTTCAAGACAACCAAAGGCGATATCGTATTAATCGATGAGCCTGAAATATCGTTGCATATTGCATGGCAACAGCAATTAATAGCGGATTTGAAGGAAATTGCAAAAGAAACTGGTATATCCTTATTAATTGCTACTCATTCTCCAGATATTATTGGAGATAATTGGAACCTTGTACAAACCCTATCAAGTAAGGAATAATATGGCTAGAGGCAGAGATGTATCTGCATGGGTAAATGCATGCAGAATGTCTAATCGTAGTTATTTGTTTGTTGAAGGAGTTTCCGATGAATGTTTTTGGAAAAAATATATCAATAGAGATGTAATTAATATTCAACAAGTAAATGGATGGGAAAATGTGGTAGATTGTGTTCGAAAATTTAACGATGAATCACTACATAATTACTGTATAGGGATAGTCGATTGTGATTTTGAGCATATATATCCACATAAGGCTATTACGGAGAATAATATCTTTATGACAGACTACCATGATCTTGAAATGATGATGTATCAAAGTAGTGCCTTGGACTCTGTACTCAAAGCAATTGATAGAAAAAATAAAATTAATTGGAGTTATATAGAAGTTTTGAATCATGTATTTGGAATTACTGATAAAATAGGATCTCTTAAACTATCTTCTCAAAAAGAAAGTCTAGGATTGATATTTAAAAAGGAGAATCGAGATCATGAATTTGAATTGCCTAAATATGAAAAGTTTATCACTGACTCGGGAGACTACGAAAGCGATGACAAACTCATTAAATACATATATGATTATTCCAAATCCAATAAAAGGACTCCAGAGCCATTGCCAGCTGTTGATAGAATAATAACCATATTTAATGAAAGTCGTAAAATGCAGCATCCCTCTAGTCATTTATCAAACGGCCATGATGTCTCATATGTTATGCCTATTGTTTTAGAACGCAAATTTAAGTTAAAAGACAAGCATGTCACAATAGACACTATTGTCATCGCATTATATGCTGCATATAATATGGATTTATTAAAACAGACTCAATTATATCAAGCAATAAATAAATGGGAAATACAACAGAACAAAAATATATTATTAAAGTAAAACTCCTTGACTAGATAATTAAGCACTACAATCATAGGCATTCTATTATATAAATACTAGGATATAGGTATATAATAATGCTATAGTATAGCAATCTGGCATATTACGCTAAATGTTTAATAATTAATGATATATTAGCTATATTTACGCCAGACGAAATAAAAACCTTTTGGTCTTATTAGTTTATATAACAATGTGTAAAATGGGGTTATCGTTAAGTTGGTACGAAACATAGTTTTGTTCGTTTTTTGCTTCAAATTACCGATTATTTTATAACTTTGTACAGAAATAAATATATAAGACAACAAGACATTATATTTATAAATAAAATTTCAATGAAAGCGAAACCATTTGTCAAGTGGGTTGGCGGAAAAACGCAACTCATTGACCAACTAGAAGCAATGCTTCCAGCTGACTTTGACCAATGGGAGAATGTCACTTACATTGAGCCTTTCGTAGGCGGAGGAGCTATGCTCTTCTACATGTTGCAGACACACTCCAACATTCAGTCAGCCATTATCAATGACATCAATGAGGATTTGACTACTTGTTATAAGGTGGTCAAACAATCTCCACAACTCTTAGTAGACTCTCTCAGCGAGATTCAAAAGGAGTATTATTCATTGCGTTCAGAGGATAGCAGAAAGCAGTATTATATGATTATGCGTGCTGAGTTTAACACAAAAGCACTTGATCCGATACGCAACACAACTTTATTTTTCTTCTTGAATCGAACTTGTTTTAATGGATTGTACCGAGTGAATAAATCGGGTCTGTTTAATGTGCCTTTTGGTCGTTATGAAACACCAACAATCTGTGATGCTAACACAATTTTTGCCGATAGTGAGTTATTGCAGAAGGTTGAGATTTTGACCGGCGATTATACTCAAACTCTCGAATACGCTCAAGGTAATTCATTCTTTTATTTTGATCCACCGTACCGTCCATTAAATGCAACAAGTAGTTTTAATGATTATACGAAAGAGGCTTTTAATGATTTGGCCCAAAAGCGATTGAAAGATTTTTGCGATGATGTACAAGCCGCTGGTTATCATTTTATGTTGAGTAATTCAGACTGTCAGGACAAATTCTTTGATGACCTCTATATGCAATATCAAATAGAGAGAGTTTGGGCATCTCGAAGTATAAATGCCAACCCTAATAAACGTGGCAAATTAACTGAACTACTAATCAGAAACTACATGTAAAGTTATGACAGCACATACTCCTGAAGACTTTATGACATTCATGTCGCAACTCAAAGAAACTAACCAATCATTAGATTTCTTCTGTGATTTCGATAAGATTCATGGCAATGTGGATAATATAAGATTGAGCCTTTGTATGCTCAATAGTTTAATAGGTGTGGCAGATATGCGCAGTGCCGTTGAAACAATTTGGAGAAGGGATAAAACAGCCTTTAATGTAATGGACATTTTGATTGCTGTGCGTAGTGAGGGAAACAAGAAGGTACTCAATTCTCTGGGAGAATGTGTAACACTTGACACTCTATTCGAATCCATTGATGGTGTTATGGAATTTTTAGAAAACACGGGACTGGCAGAGGTCCTTCAATCTAGAAAAATCACAAACCTAGTTGACTATGTGTTTGGAGTAGAAACTGGCTTGGACTCAAATGCTCGCAAAAATCGCAGTGGACATGTAATGGAAAATATGGTTGCTGAAATTTTCGATGAGAATGCCATAACATATCGTACTGAAGTGTATTCTAGCGAATGGCCAGAAATAACAGATGTATTAGGTGATGATGAAAAGCGTTTTGATTTTGTTATTGAAACTGCGGATAAAAAATATTTGATTGAGGTCAACTTCTACTCTGGAGGTGGCTCAAAGTTAAATGAGGTTGCTCGTTCCTATTCAGATATAGCTCCTAAGATTAATGCCGTAAATGGATTTGAATTTGTGTGGATAACCGATGGCATAGGATGGAACTCCGCTAAAAACAAACTGCAAGAGGCATTTAATGTTATCCCGAGTATTTATAACTTAACAACGATTTATTCATTTATAAAACATTGTTCCAATTGTGCCCATAGATAGATGACTCCTTCATTCAAGTCCCCAAATAACGATTTTACACTTCTTCATGGTAATTGTATTGAGTTGTTAGAACAACTTCCAGACAGTTCCATTGATGCCATTTTTGCAGATCCCCCATACTTTTTGAGTAATGGTGGTATTAGTGTGCAAAGTGGTAAGCAAGTCTGCGTAGATAAAGGAGAGTGGGATAAGGGAGGAACGCCTGAAAGTATTTATCGATTCAATCAACAATGGTTGTCAATATGTAGAAATAAACTTAAAGATGATGGCACGATATGGGTGTCTGGCACTCACCATAACATTTTTATAGTTCAGCGTTGTTTACAAGAACTTGGCTATAAAATTCTTAATGTAATTACTTGGCAAAAATCAGATCCTCCACCTAATCTGTCTTGCCGATATTTCAATTTTTCAACAGAATTAGTCATATGGGCAAGGAAGCACGAGAAGACGCCTCATAAATTCAACTATGAAGTTATGAAGCAACTTAATGGGGGAACACAAATGACTGATGTTTGGCGTATTCCTTCAGTGGGAATGTGGGAAAAAACTTGCGGTAAACATCCTACGCAGAAAACACTTCGTTTGCTTTATCGAATAATCTTAGCTTCGACAAATAAGGGAGATACGATTCTTGACCCATTTGCCGGAAGTTCTACAACGGGTATTGCAGCAAATCTATTAGGTCGAAAATTTATCGGCATTGAACAGGAAGATAGTTTTATAGAATTAAGTAAGCGTCGTCGTGCATTGTTAGAAAATGTGGAAGAAGCCGAAAAGCTTCTTTATAAAATGCGCGAAATACCAGATGAAGCAATGGTATTAGTTAATCATGCTCGACCAAAGGATTATGAGTTAATGCTACAAAAAGGTATTTGTTACTTAAGAGCAGGAGATAGCAAGGGATCATTACTCGTGCAAAAAGGATTTGAACGATTAGGATATGTATTATTACATAGTAGTGGACAAAATGCACAACTCTTTCCTTTGACCAAGAAGGGCTTTCAAATATGGACTGCCGAAAACCTGCAAGCCATCGGCTTTACAGCAGAAAATGCTCCCTATTATGCTGTCTTACATTTCGATGTAAATAAGAGAATCCCAACAGATAAAAATTTTAATCTCAAACAAAGTTCATATACTACGGTTGCAAAGATCCGGCCATTGAGAGATTTTGTTCTAACAATCTAGTTATAATAAGAGCCTGCGACGATTGAAGCAGGCTCTTGTTATTTGTGATTGGCCGGGGAGGTTATTCAATCTCCCAGTCGTAGCCATCCTTGCGGTCCTTGACACGGATGCCAATGGCGGTGAGCTTGTCGCGAATCTCGTCCGACAATGCCCAATTCTTGTCGGCCTTTGCCTGCATACGCATATCGAGCAACATCGTCACAAGTGGAGAAACCATATCCTTGCCACCTGCAACCTCTGCCTTCTCGTTCTCCAAACCAAGAATATCGAACACCCAACGCTGAACTGTAGCCTCGGCCTTTGCCTTATCCTCGGCAGTAAGGGTCTGCTTGCCCTCCGAGAGCTGGTTGAAGAGACGTACATAGTCGAACATTGTCGAGATTACGATAGGTGAGTTCAAGTCATCTGCCATAGCCTCGGCACAACGGCTCTCTATCTCCTCTACGTCAAACGACGAGGAAGCCGCCGCAGGAGCCTTATGCAGAGCCTCAATTCCCTTCATCAAGCGGTCGAGTCCCTTCTCTGCCGCCTGCAATGCCTCGTTCGAGAAGTCGAGGGTAGAACGGTAGTGGGCCTGAAGGATAAAGAAGCGGACCGTCATTGGCGAGTAGGCCTGCTCGAGTGCAGGGTGGTCGCCATTGAACATCTGCTCGAGGGTGATAAAGTTGTTGTACGACTTACCCATCTTCTTGCCGTTGATGGTAATCATATTGTTGTGTACCCAATAGCGAGCCGAGTCGTGGCCGAGAGCCGCAGTAGATTGTGCAATCTCGCACTCGTGGTGTGGGAACATCAAATCCATACCTCCTCCGTGAATATCGAACTTCTCACCAAGGTACTTCGTACTCATTGCTGAACACTCCATATGCCAACCCGGGAATCCGTCGCTCCAAGGTGATGGCCAACGCATAATATGCTCCGGAGCAGCCTTCTTCCAGAGTGCAAAGTCGAAGGAGTGCTTCTTGTCATCCTGACCATCGAGTTTGCGGGTGTCGGTAACGATATCGTCGAGGTTACGTCCCGAGAGGATGCCGTAGCGGTGGTCGTGGTTATACTTCTCAACGTCAAAGTAGATGGAACCATTCGACTCGTAGGCATATCCCGCCTTGAGGATGCGCTCCACAAAGTCTATTTGCTCGATGATATGTCCCGAGGCGTGCGGCTCAATCGACGGTGTCTGCACACCCAACTTTGCCATAAAGGTCTTGTATCGTTCGGTATAGTAGTGGGCAACCTCCATAGGCTCCAACTGCTCCAAACGCGCCTTCTTTGCAATCTTATCTTCGCCCTCATCGGCATCGTGTTCGAGGTGGCCTACGTCGGTGATATTACGCACGTAGCGCACCTTGTAGCCCTCCGCTTTCAAGTAACGGAACAAGAGGTCGAAGGTGATAGCAGGTCGTGTGTGTCCGAGGTGCGGATCGCCATATACGGTTGGTCCGCAGACATACATTCCCACACGTCCTTCGTTTATCGGCTTGAACTCCTCCTTGCGGCGAGTAAGCGTGTTGTAGAGATTTAATTTTGCCATATCTTTTTTTGCTATTAGCTATTAGCCATTGGCCATTAGCCTTTTGTTTGGTGCAAAGTTAAAAATTAAAAGTTAAAAGTTAAAACTTTTGTTGGTGATTTGTGGCGCAATGATACAAGAGGTTGTTAGAGGCGGTTAGAGGTTATTAGGGGTGCGCCACTCTAATCTCCGCTAACAACCCCTAACTACCGCTAATAACCACTATTTATTAGCGCAACTTTGCAACTATCGAAAATAATTTCTAAATTTGTGGTGCAGTCCTCGGATTGCAGACATATTAGAAAGTGTTTTTCGAGCCCTAAATAGAAAATGTGGTAGTTTTCATAAATCGGGGGACCAACGAATAGCACTCATTTCTTGTATATATGCTATTGGTACGCTCTGTGCCAATATATTGCTATATACAGGTGTGGGGCATAGTATCGTTTACTCCGATTTGGGTTTTACCACAACCTTCTATTTAGTAAACTAATATAAAACCTCACACTTTCTTTTTGTCATAACAGCGCAAATACATATTGTTTAACATTTTAATAATTACTGTTATGAGAAAGATTTTTCTTTCGGTCGTTCTTGCAACGACTTTGGCACTTACATCGTGCCAATTTGATGATTCGGCTCTTTGGAGCAAACTCGATGAGTATGGTCAGTCGATTAAAGACCACGAACAGCGCATCTCTGCCCTCGAAGAGCTGTGCAAGCAGATGAATACCAACATCGAGGCGTTGCAGACTCTTGTCGATGCGCTCGAAAAGCGCGACTATGTAACCAATGTTTCGGAGGTGCGTAGCAATGGTGAGGTTATCGGTTATACCATTTCATTTGCTTATAGCGACACCATTACTATCTATCATGGCAAAGACGGACAAGACGGAGCGAATGGTGCTGACGGCAAAGATGGTTACACTCCGCAGATTGGCGTAATGAAAGACACTGACAATATCTATTATTGGACTCTCGATGGCGAATGGTTGCTCGATGGTAAGGGAAATAAGATACAAGCCAATGGAGTAAATGGCACTGACGGAACAAACGGTAGCAACGGTACAAATGGAACTGATGGTGTAACTCCACAACTTAAAATTGAAAATGACTATTGGTATGTGTCGTATGATAATGGCACAACTTGGGAAAAACTCGGCAAGGCAACGGGAAATGATGGTTTGAACGGAGAAAATGGCGAGGACGGCGATAGCATCTTTAAGAGCGTAACCCAAGATGACGAATATGTCTATTTCAACTTGGCAGATGGCACAATGATTACCCTTCCGAAGCACGACAAAGAGAATATCCAATTCGAGGACTTGCAAGTAAAAGCAATCTGCTGTAAGAATTGGGACACCAACAACGATGGCGAACTCTCTTATGCCGAAGCGGCAGCGGTAGAAACTATTGGAACGAAATTTAAGGGTAATACCGATATCATTGCCTTTACCGAACTCAATATATATAATTGGAGGATCTGCATTTTTTGGGTGTAATCGTATAAGAAGTGTGGTAATTCCTAATGAAGTTACTATAATTAATTCATCAACATTTTATGGCTGTTCAAAATTAGAAAATCTTATATTAGGTGAAGAAGTTACAGAAATATGTTCTACTGCATTTTATGAGTGTAAATCTCTGAGAAGCGTTGTAATCCCCAAAAGAGTTACAAAAATTGGCAGAGATGCATTTCGAAATTGCTCATCTTTGGTAAATGTTTATTTCAAATCTAAAACACCACCTCAATTATATTACGGTTGGAGTACAGATAGCCCAACAATAGTAAGACCTTTTGATATGCCAACAGGATTTATAATATATGTTCCTTCTGCTTCTTATAATGATTATTACAAAACAGGAGGAGGTAGTTCATATGAATATTCAGTTCAACATTGGTACTATTATAGAAACTATATTGCAGCTTACGACTTTGAAGAATAATACATTTGGCACTAATAAGTTTGTGTAGGTATGTTGTCTATATTCAAAGGCATTCGTTCTGCGGCTGTAAATGATTGGATAGTTGCGGTGTATAACAATTATCATCGAATACAACAAGCAGAAAAAATGAATGAAAGACTGAAAATCTTACAAGATTTGGCAGACAACATAAATGGCATAGGCGATGCAGTTGTACAAAAAACATTAGCAGAAATAGAAAGTCAACATTATAAATAATTAAGATTTGAAAGTTATGAATCCTAAATTAATACAAATTTTAGACAGTATAGAAAAGCGATTGTCTAAATCAGATGTAATTGCTTTTAAGGTCGGAAAAACAGAAAATGCACATGCAAGATTTAATGTAGAAGAGTATAATGAGTACGATTATGCACAAGTAATAGCAACAGGGAAATGTTCAAATATTTCTAAAGCAGAAAATGATTTAATAGAACATTTCAAAAAACATTCAACATTATGTAAAAAATGCGTAAATGAGAAATCGGGTAGCGCAGGGAATCCGAATGCAACACAATTATACATAGTAGCACAAGGTCCTTGTCCTGAAGATCCCAAAGATAGGCTTTTAGCAAAGAGTAAACTATTAGAAAACTTTACACCCGTAATATTGTAATCTGATTATCACCTCGCAGTTGGTTCTGCGAGGTGATACCTTTAATTGCCCTCGCCACGCCACCACTACTGACGGGTATCGAAAACGATACCCACCCACAAGAGGAACGCACCCACTTAAACATGGGTATCGAAAACGATACCCAGCAGTAAAAAGGGAGCAAAAAACAACAAAGGGTAATCCTTCGCTCTCACGGGTATCGAAAACGATACCTGGCGGTAGGGGGGGGAGTGGCATTTAATGGCATTCGGGCATTCTGCCCTTAATGGCATACAATGGCAGTGCAGTCTGCGACTGCTTAATGGCAAAAGAAAATAATTTGTCATTCAATGCCATTGACCTTCGGTCTTCCTCCTTCGCACCTCGGCAAAGTCTGCAAGCAGCCTCTGCTCTCTCTTTGGCGTCCGTTCTGCGAGTGAAACGAGCGATAGCCATTCTTTGTCATTCTCTTCCACAAAAATCCCCGAGCAAATCTCTCTGCTCGGGGATAGTATTAAAAGCCAATGGCTAATGGCTACCGCTGCGATTAAGCCGAGCGCAGAGGTTGCTTGCAAACTTTGCCGAGGCGGAGCAGTGAAGACCAAAGGTCAACGGCTAAAAGCCTCTCTATTATAACTCTGTTTTTGGTGCGCCTTGGATGCCAAGCGAATCCTTCTCGTGTTGTGTGAGGATAAGGTCTTTATCCTCAGCTCCGAGCAGGCGGTAGTACTTGTTTATCTCCTGAACAATAGAGTCGCGATTATGGTATGCCGCCAAGTAGTAGATACGCTCCAACTCATCCAACTTGTCGTAGATGATGTTATCGACAAACTTTGCCATATTATCATCGAATTGAGCGTAGTACTCAATGTACTCAACCATATTCTTGTAGAAGGCCATCAGCAGAGCGTCGCCCTTCTGGGTAAGACCGAGGTCGTAGTAGCACTCGATAAACGGATAGGTGTTGGCCTCGGTGAAGCGAATCTGGTTGATTGGCAACACCGCCAAACCTCTGTCGAGCAGCTCTTCAGCACGCATCATACCCTCCTTGTTGCCCTGCTTGATATACTCGCGGGCTACGCGGGCAAAGGCCTCCCTTGCTCGCGAAACATTCAGATTGTAGAGCGTGAAGTAATCCACATATACACGCTCATCGGCAAGGTTGCCGTATCGCATTGTGTTCATCAGCTTGTCGTATGCGTAGTCGGCATCGATGCGGCCAATGCTCCACGGATCTTTATATGGCGTGAGGATTGGGACAAAGCGGTAGGAGTAGCCATCGAATTGGAGATAGTCCAGCAGACCGAACTTCTGCAATACATAGACCTGGGTAAAGTAGATAGGTCGCTTCCAATCGAAGTTAGCCAGCAAATCCAAAATCATCAACTCCGAGCGCGATAAAGAGTTGGACGATATATTGACATAGACCGTATCAACCATCAAGTCGCGGTCCTTCTCCGCTACGATACCCGAAGCTATTGCCGCCTCCTTATCTACCGGAATGGCAATTCTTCGCGCAGGGATGTAGTCGGCAGGTTCTCCGTAGCTCAATTCAACCTTTGTGCGTGGGTCCTCGCTGCGCACAAACTCCATAACGCTCTTGGCATCAACTACACGGTCGATTTGGGCATTTACCGGAATCCAATCGTTTTTGAAGGTATATTTGCTGCTTGGCAATGAGAATGGGATACCTTCGGCATCGTTTGCCTTGCACTTCATCTCATCAACATACCACTCTCCATCGAGGTAGCTCGAGTTCATAATACGCACATCGGTACGCACACCATCAACCTCCTGATTGAACCAGAGTGGGAAGGTATCATTGTCGCCGTAGTTGATGATGATAGGGCTGATACCCTCCTTTTCGACAATCGAGGAGAGGTAGTTGAAGCCCACATCGCGAGCCATTGTTCGGTGCGAACGGTCGTGGTCGTCCCAGTTCTCGGCGCAGAGAATGCCCGGAACTGCCATAGCGACAACGGTTGCTGCGATAGCTGCCGCCTTGTGATTCTTTTTGAGAATCCAACAGAGCAACTCATATATAGCCAACACTCCCAATCCTATCCACATAGAGAAGGCATAGAACGAGCCGGCATATACATAGTCGCGCTCACGCACCTCTCCGGGGGAGGAGTTGAAATATACAACCAAAGCGATACCCATCATTATAAAGAGCCACATCACAACGGTAAAGTTGCGGCTGTCGCGCGAGAATTGGTATATCAAACCGATGATTCCCAACAAGAATGGCAGGAAGAAGTAGGTGTTGCGTGCCTTGTTGTCGGCCATTTCGCGGGGGAGATTCTCCTGCGGACCAAGGTAGAGCTCATCGACTGCTTTTATTCCCGAGAGCCAATTTCCGTTGGTAATGGTCGAATTGTCGGGCTGAATATCATCCTGTCGTCCTACGAAGTTCCAAAGAAAGTATCGCCAATACATATACCTCAGCTGGTAGGAGAAGAAGTAGTTCATGTGCTCCAAGAATGTAGGCTCAATGATGGTACGGGTATTCTCACCGTCGAAATACGACACCTTCTTACCAAAATCTGCCACCTCTTCGCGCATCGGTCTGCCCGATTTGTCGTACACGATTTGGCCCTTGTCGTCGCGCACAAAATCCATCTTTGTACGATATGCAGCCCATTGCTTGTACTCATCCTCCGACTTCATATAGTTCCACATTCGAGGGAAGAGGTGCATAAATTGGTCGGGATATACGTAGTCATCAACCGTGCTACGCTTCTCGTACTTTTGGGTGTTGTCGTTATAGTGGTAGAAAGTTTTCTCGGTGTAATCCACTACAGGTGCTGCATATGATGCTCCGTAGAGCAATGGGCGATTGCCATATTGGTCGCGGTTGAGCATCGAGAGGAGAGCTGTCGGATTATCCGGATTATTGGAGTTCATAGGTGGATTTACCACCGCACGAATTGTTACCGAGGCGTAGGACGAAAAGCCGAGCATAATCATCGTCACACATACCGTGATGAGATTCATCAGCGGCTTACCCTTGCGATGAGTGATGTATATAATCGATCCCAGCAACGCAAACATCGCCAATACAAATGTTACAATTCCGCTATTTACAGGCAGCCCAAGTGTGTTTACAAAGAAGACATCGACCATTGCGCCGAGATATACGGTGTAAGGGATGATTATGCCGTTGATAACCAGAAGAATGGCACCGGCTATCAAGGTTGCAAGAATCAAACCTTTGATGGTGATTTTATCGTATTTGCGGAAGTAATAGATAAAGACCAACGCCGGAATTGTCAGCAGGTTGAGGATATGCACACCTATCGACAATCCCATAAGATAGGCGATAAGGATAATCCATCGTGCCGAGTGGGGTTCGTCGGCCTCCTCCTCCCAACGCAGCATCAACCACACCACAAGGGCCGTGAACATAGACGAGAGTGCATAAACCTCTCCCTCAACGGCCGAGAACCAGAAGGTGTCGGTAAAGGTGTAGGCCAAGGCACCAACGGCTCCTGCACCGAGAATTGCGATGGCATTTGCTGTTGTAATAGGCTTCTCCTCGCGTGTGAAGAGCCTGCGTGCAATATGGGTGATGGTCCAAAAGAGGAATAGAATACAGAAGGCACTTGCCAACGCATTCATTCCATTGACCATATGAGGCACATAGTGTGGTGATGGAGCGAGCATAGTTGCTATGCGTGCCAAAAGCATAAAGAGAGGTGCTCCCGGTGGGTGTCCCACCTCCAACTTGTACGAGGTAGCCACAAACTCGCCACAATCCCAAAGGGATGACGATGGTTCAATCGTAAGCAGATAGGTTGTTGCCGCAATGGCAAATACAGTCCAGCCGACAATACGATTCCATCTTTTGAATATCGAATTTTCCATAGTTTTCGCGCGTTTATTACATAAACGCACAAAGTTACGAAAAGTTATTTGAATAGAGCTACTTTTTAGGGAATTATTGTGTGATAAGTTGTTTTTTACCACCAAAAAGTTGCAAAATGGGATTATTATGCTTAATTTTGTTATAATCAAACCATCTTCTTGTAAAGATGGAGATGGTGCGAGAGGCATTAGGAAGGTGGTAACTGATAGATTGGCAACGCAAATCTCTCTATGTAATTGTAACCACTACTGTCCCATTAAAATTGGGAATGTTCTTTGAAATTATTGAAATATAGTTAGTTGCAGAGATTTTTCGGGCGCAACGATTTGAAATTATAAATTTGCAGTCATATAGCTATTGACCGCAATGAATAAGGACAAATATGTTTTCGCTCAGTTAGTCGAATTTCTTGATTGCTTCAAATTCCGTCGCATCGTTGCAAAGTACAACGGAGACCGATATGTCAAACACCTGACCTGTTGGAATCGGTTTCTTGCGATGATGTTCGGACAGCTTGCCAATCGTGAAAGTCTGCGTGATTTGATAGTCGCTCTCGATGCTCATCGTTCCAAATGTTACCACTTGGGATTGGATAAGAACATATCGAAATCATCACTCGCACGAGCAAATCAAGATAGGGATTATCGCATATTCGAGGAGTTCGCTTTCTACCTCGTTAGCGAGGCAAGAAAGAGATGTTGCAAAGACCTCTTCGACAAAACTAAATTTCAATATGACAAAGAACTTCTCGGCTTTAATGAGCCAGTTTTATTTAATGTTTAACCTGCCCCTAATTTTTATGGGACACTAATGAACTGTAACAAAATTTAAGCGATGAAAAAGTTTTTGTTAGCCCTATTATTTGGTGCCTGCGTGGTTTCAATGGGACACGCTCAACCTAGACGATGTAGGTTGCATAGCCAGTTTGTTGGACTATTTACTTATGTGAACACCTATGTAAATGGTCGATCTTCAAGATATGTTGAGAGTATTCCTGTAGGTCCGGGCGGAGATTTTGTATTCAGCCTTCCGAGGGTATACTCCAGCGATTTGGCCGAGGTGTCAAGTCTGTTTCCGGGTACAAGCTGCTCAAACCCAAGTGTACAGGTTGCAATGTTGAATTTTAACGGAACATTGAGCACCGGAGCGACTCACAACGAGTATATGGGCCCTTCGTATAACAGCAAACGCTCCTATGGCACAATACAATATGTCTACTCTACGGGAAGTTGCTACATAACAGGTTCTTTGGGTGGAATGAATGTATCATTGAATCTTAGAGCAGGTTGGAATGTCGTGCAATCCTTACCGCGCAGTGGTAGTCTAACAACCGTTAATAGTGATATGGGTTGGAGTTGGGGAACAGATTGATTTCGACTAACGCAAAAATCTATTTTTTGACAACATACTTTTCTACAATGAAACAGCTACTTGCAATTTTAACTATAGCGTGCGCTGCGCTATTCGTATCGTGTATGTCGGTTGACGAGAAGGCAAACTATTTTGCCGAGGAGATGTTCAAGACCGAAGATTCGGCTACTCAATCCAAGATAGAAAAGGATATGGAGAATTACCTCGAGGGACTTTCCGAGGAGGAACGAGTTCAATTTGAGGAGGTCTTCGCCAATAAGTATAAAGCTCTTCTGAAGCAGAGAATTAAGCAGGGAGTAAAGGACCTTTTCAACGAAGCAGAGTCTCGTGTTAAGGAGGCCGCAACGGCAGTAGAGGCTGCAGCAGAGGTGATTGCCGAGGAGTCGGAGGACTATGTTAAGGCGGTCAAGGATGCTGTCGAGGTATATACCGTGGCTGCGGCAGAGGCCGCAGAGGAGTATGCAAAAGAGATAGGGCAGAAGGTCTCCACTTCGGAGTCTGTGGATAAGGTTGGCTCTGAGATTGAGAAGTCGGCCGAGAAGGCTGCCGAAGAGATTGAGAAGTCGGCTGAGAAGGCCGTAGAGGCATTTAATAATGCTGTAAACTCGCTTTTCAATGTAAACTCGCTTTTCAAGTAGTTTGCTACTCTTTTGAGAGTTGCCTACCCCTGCACCGATGCGAGTGAGGAGTGGGAGAGACAGAGTAATGCTAATTGATTAAATATACTATTATGAAAAAACTTTTTTTAGTTGCAGTTGCTGCGTGTACGGCATTGTTGGTGTCGTCGTGTAATGCACATGAGCCGGTTGATGGCAAGGCTGCGTATTTTGCAAAGAAGTGGGTTGATGCAGAGGGCTCTGCTAAACAGCAAGTAGAAGCAGAGATTGAGGTGTACTGCGGAAATCTTAAGGTTAAGGATTATGAGTTGTTCAATATAATCTTTGAGTACAAACGAGACTCTCTATTAAAGTTGAATGCAAAGGCAAAGGCCGCGTATTTTGCAGAGAAGTGGGTTAATGCAGAGAACCATGCTAAACAGCGGGTGGATGCGGAAATTGAGGAGTACTGTGGAAATCTTAAAGTTAAGGATTATGAGTTATTCAATCAAGTCTTTGAGAACAAACGTGACTCTCTCTTGAAATTTAAGGCCAAGAAAAAGGTGGATGAGATTGTCGATACGGTAGAGGGGGCATTCGATGAGGCTGTAAAGACCATAGAGGCTTTGATAAAGTAGCCTCTCAACGCCTAAAGATGTCGATAATGAATCGATAGAGGTTTGATATACTGCCAATCCCTGCACCGAAGCGAGTGAGGCGTGGGAGAGACAGAGTAATGCTAATTAATTAAAACATACTATTATGAAAAAACTTTTTTTAGTTGCAGTTGCTGCGTGTACGGCATTGTTGGTGTCGTCGTGTGATGTATTTGAGCCGGTTGAAAGCAAGGCTGCGTATTTTGCAGAGAAGTGGGTTAATGCTGAGAGCCATGCTAAACAGCAGGTAGAAACAGAGATTGAGGAGTACCGCGGAAATCTTAAAGTTAAGGATTATGAGTTGTTCAACCAAGTCTTTGAGAGCAAACGCGACTCTCTCTTGAAATTGAAGGCCAAGAAAAAGTTGGATGAGATTGTTGATACCGTAGAGGGGGCTTTCGATGAGACTGTAAAGACCATAGAGGCTTTGATAAAGTAGCCTCTCAATACCTAATGATGTCGAGATATTGAGCAGATAGTCGTTAGATATACTACCAACCCCTGCACCGATGCGAGTGTGGGGGTTTGTTGTTTTTGTGGGTAGAGGGGTGGTGCGGCTGGGCGATACGCCATTGCCGGCAAGAAAAATCCCAATACCGTTGAGGTACAGGGACAAGTTTGCAGACTCCGTAATAAGCCCCCTTTACAGAACCGACGCCAAATCGAGGGCAGAGGCTGCTTGCAGACTATGCCGAGGTGCGAAGGAGGAAGAGCAAAGGACAAAGGGGGTTTGGGGGATAGGTAACACACAACTCGGCTTACGGTGGTATATCTTTCAAGGTAACCAAAAAAAGTCCCCACACCAAGACGGTGCAGGGACAAGCTTGCAGACTCCGTAAGCCGAGTTCTGTTTTAGTCCATCATTTATCTAGGGCGACAATCACTTGCCGCTTCAAGCGGTTTACCCCTCGGCATCGGGCGAGCAACCCTTAATTGCCGATATACATAACCTTGCAACCCGTGAGGCGTACTGCCGAGCGACATTGCTGCCCTCGCGGTGGGCTCTTACCCCGCCTTTTCACCCTTACCGCAGCGCATCCGAAGGTGCTTTGTGCTGTGGCGGTTATTCTCTGTTACGCTACTATACCCTCTCGAACATCAAGCCATTAACTTGCACGGTGCTCTGTGTTGCTCGGACTTTCCTCCCCCTCGCAAGCGAGGCAGCGATGAACCGAATCTGCGCTGCAAAGATAGGGCTAAAAGTTGAGAATACAAAGAGATTAGACCGAAGAGAGGTGAAAGCCTCCAAGTCTCTAATCTCCTTAAGCTCCCCAAATTCCCTAAAAACTACTCCTTGGTGTGCCAGAGGATAGATGCTTCCGAATCCCACTCGGGGAGAGGTTTCGGCTCGAAGTCGGAGTAGCCGAGGGCGATTACGCACTCCACATTGCACTCGGCAGGGATGTCGAGGAACGAGCGCAGATACTCCTCTGCCTGTGCCCCGTCGGGCTCGTTTTGCAGGCGAGGACGGCCACTGACGTGTACCCAGCACGAAGCGAGTCCGTGCTCCACAATCGAGAGTTGAAGCATCGTTGCCGAGATGGCGCAGTTCTCGCGCCAAAGGTCGGTCTTGGTGGTATCTCCCATAATCACTATTGCTGCGGGTGCTCCCGTCATAAAACCCGAGCCATAGTCGCGCATCTCTGCGATTTTGTCGAGCGTCTTGCGGTCATCCACAATCATAAATCGTGTGGTGTGCATATTTCGCGACGAGGGTGCTGTAAGGGCATCGCGAACGATGTCGAGCAACACTTCGCGCGACGGTACCGTCGGCGAGAACTTGCGTACGCTGCGGCGTTTTGCCAAAATCTCCTTAAATTCCATACTCCTATTTTTTTGTTGTTATGCTCTATTTGCAAGGCAAAAATAGTGAAAAGTTATTACCTTTGTAAATAAAAACCTCTTTTTATGCGAATTTTATTTACTCTACTCTCGCTTTTGGTCGCGATTACGGCTTTTGGGGGCGAAAGGTCGAACGAGGAGCTTATAAAACGCACTGCCGAGTTGGCAAAGGAGCGAGCTATTCCTCTGATTCAAGTGGCATATCACACTCCCGAGCGACACCTTGTTTTCGAGTCGTCGCAGAGGGAAGATGTGGCAACCCATCCAAGCCATGAGACCATCTTTCAGGCTGCCTCCGTCAGCAAGGTTGTATTCTCGTATATCGTTCTGCGATTGGTGGATAGGGGGTTGCTCGACCTTGACAAGCCACTCTACAAATATGTTGGTCGCCAGCCCGAGGAGAGATTCTGCAATGCCTTTGAGACACGAGCCGAAAACAGGGAGAATATCCGTCGGGCAAAGATGCTTACAGCGCGTATTATTCTCCACCACCGTACGGGCCTGCCGAATTGGGCATCAGGCAAGGGGCCTCGAAGCAAGCGGCCTCTGATATTCAAGTGCGAGCCCGGGGAGAGGTACACCTATTCGGGTGAGGGTATAGCCTATCTGCAACGAGTCGTGGAGCATATTACGGGGAAATCGCTTGAGGAGCTTGCCCGCGAGGAGGTCTTTGAACCTCTCGGAATGGAGAATACAAGCTACCGCTGGCTGCCACAGTATGAGGAGTTGGCCGCTTATGGCTACGATAAGGAGGGTGTGCGTTGTGGTCGCGGAGCTAAGAAAAATTTGGGTAATGCAGCCTATACGATGCGTACAAATGTGGTCGATTTCTCGCGCTTTTTGGAGGCGTTAATGGATGGCAAAGGCTTGAGTAGCAAGAGTTTCGAGCTGATGACATCGTCGCTGATGCCAGCTCCCGACGAGGACACCTGTTTCGGGTTGGGAATCCGTGTTACGAAGAATCCTGCCTATCCGTACGATGAGGTGTGGCATCACGGAGGTTCAAATACCAATTTCCGTTGTCGATTCCTTCTATTCCCCAAGCGAAGGAGCTATTTGGTCTATTTCACGAATAGTGTCCATGGTGCAGGCAGGACACATCGAATGATGCGCGACATCTTCTATCCCGACTATAAGGGGGTGTTCTTTTAGGATTGTGTCGGAGGCTACAGCACATTCGCAGTGCGACCTTTAGTGCTTCGGCTGCTCTTTAGAAAATCGCTACTATTGGCAAATTAACAAAATTTCACTACATTTGTGCGGATGTATATAAATATATGTTGGTTATGGAGGCAGCAAACCAAAAATTTACTATTGCGCTGATTTACGATTTTGACGGTACGCTCGCTGCGGGCAATATGCAGGAGTACGATTTTATCCCCGCTGTGGGAAAGAGCAATATGGAGTTCTGGGACGAGTCCAATCGCCTTGCCGAGGAGCAGGATGCCGATCAGATTTTGACCTATATGGCTCTAATGATTCACGAGGCTCACGCCAAGGGGCTATCGTTGCGCCGAGAGGCCTTTCAGGAGTCGGGCAAGAGGGTGGAGCTCTATCCGGGGGTGTTGGAGTGGTTTGACCGCATCAATGCCTATGGCGAGGAGCGAGGTGTCCGCGTGTTGCACTATATCAATTCGTCGGGCCTTAAGGAGATTATCGAAGGAACACCTATCGCCGATAAGTTCCGCAAGATTTATGCTTGCTCCTTCCTCTACAATGTCGATGGAATCGCCTATTGGCCCGGAGTGGCAGTGAACTACACCAATAAGACACAGTTTATATTCAAGATTAACAAGGGTGTGGAGTCGGTCTATGACACCAAGGAGGTGAATAAATATATGGAGGAGAAGCAGCGTCCTGTACCATTCTCGCGTATGATTTATGTGGGTGACGGAACTACCGATATCCCTTGTATGCGTCTTGTGAAGAACTTTGGCGGCCACTCCATTGCGGTCTATAATCCAAAGGATTGGTCAAAGCGTAGCGAGATGAATACCCTCATTCGCGACAACCGCGTGAACCACGTCTGTGCAGCCGACTATAGCGAGGGAACAGAGATTGATACGGTTGTCAAGGCTATTATCGACAAGTGTGTTGCAGACCACAATCTGGCTCTGCTCGAAGCGGAGAGCTAAAAAACGGAAAACGGAAAGCGGAAAACGGAAAACTTTTAGTTTTTCGGATTTCGCTTGGAGTGGGAAAACGGAACCGACGCACGAAGCAAGAGCAGAGGCTGCTTGCAGACTATGCCTTGCAAGAAGGAGGAAAAGCCTGCGCAGCAGGGTTAAAGCGGAAAACTGAAAATTTAGACGAAAGACGAGAGATAGAAGAAGCTTCTAGCGCACCCCATAGAGCGACCAACGGGAGCGCCCCCATAAAGGGCGGAACGCCCGCCCCCATAAAGCGGTCGCAGACAGCGCCCCCAGAATAGTTGCGCCTTGATGAGGGTAGGAAAGCGGAAAACTAAAAATAATCATCAATTTTGCCAATGGCTAATGGCCAAAAAATCATGAAAAATCTCAGAATTTTCATTGCGTTGCTGGTTGCACTCTTTGCGATGCAGGGGGCGATGGCTCAAAGGAGGACCAAGTCGGTAGTGCAGACCGACTCCACAACGGTTATTACCACCGTGCGTGTGGTGCCGACCTTCGCACCGAAGCACGATTTGCGTGTTGGTGTGGGAACATTGAGCCTGCCAACCATCTTTGCCCTCGACAACGGAGCTGTTGATGATGTTGTCGGCTACGATTTCCGCCGTGATATGGCAAATTGCGACACCTATCGCACACCGCGTAACTTTATCGGCAACTACTCGTTGAGCTACACCTATCACGACCGACGTTGGTTGCAGTATGGTGGTACGATAATCTTCGGAGCATCAACCTGTTGGCGCAAGGATATTGCTACGGGGCGAAAAGTTGAGAATCTCTCCTACTACGCCCTCTCGATAATGCCTACCGTGCGTTTTAATTGGTTCTACCGCGAGAAGGTGCAGCTATACTCTTCGATTTCGCTCGGTGTAGTCACCGATTTTGAGGATGGGTATATCTGGGGCGATGTAACCCTTGTGGGTTGCTCTTTCGGTCGCAAACTCTTCGGCTTTGCGGAGTTGGGTGGCGGTATGGCAGGATGGGCGCGTATAGGCCTCGGTTATCGTTTTAATGCTAAACAAAAGTAGGAGGGTGGTACTATGAGAAGATATTTTTCGATTTTCGTGGTTGCCCTTGTGGCAATGTTTGTGGCGATGTCGTGCCAATTAGATGGTGGTACAGAGCCTAACCCAGATAGAGCAAACCGTCTGCTTTGGGGTAGGGTGAATGATGCTCTATATCAGCACCACGACCACTTTTTGACTGTAGCGCAGTTGAACGACACCCTGCTTGGTAAGGAGTATGCCCGTAGCCCATATCAAACTTGCGATATTACCGAGAAGGAGGGGGTATATACAATCTTCTATTCGCCATACAATCGTACCTATCGTATAAAGACCGACAACAAACGCCTCGACGAGGGTGGTGTATGGGCGATATATGTGCGATATGGCAGCTATGGCAGCTTTGTCGAACTTGGTAAGGCCGAGGGTATGGTTGGGGAGTCCTCAAAGTTCAACCTGTCAATCAATACTGCCGAGTTGGGTGCAGGCTATGGCTATGCTCATTGCTACTCGGCCGACAGTGAGGTGGAGTACGAGTACGACGATATTGCCGAGAGTCTGACTGTCCGTTACAACACCGTCAAGGGTATTTTGGCCGATGAACAACTATCCGCCTCGGATAACTATATCGTCGAGTTTGAGGTTGTCGAGCCTTTGATTATCCGTGCAACCATCGAGTCGGGCAAGGTCGATATCCTCTATCGAGACCTTGTCGATAACACTTCACGCTCGGTAACGGTTGAGATTGTAAATAAAATTACTACTTTTGCACCGAAAAATTAAAAAGGCCAATGGCCAAAAGCTGACGGCTGAAAAATTATGAAAGAGATAATTTTTGCTACAAATAATGCCCATAAATTGGGCGAGGTGCAGGCTCTGCTCAAGGGGACTTTCACGCTGAAAACCCTGCGAGAGTGTGGTATAACCGAGGATATTCCCGAGACTGCCGAGACACTCGAAGGTAATGCCTTGCAGAAGGCTCGTTATGTCTATGAGCGCACGGGGGCAGACTGTTTTGCCGATGATACGGGCCTTGAGGTTGAGGCTTTGGGTGGTGCACCCGGGGTGCGTTCGGCTCGCTATGCGGGGGAGGCACACGACTTCGACGCGAATAATGCCCTATTGCTGAAAAATCTCGAGGGAGAGAAGAATCGTTCAGCCCGTTTTCGTACCGTTATAGCTCTGATTCTCGGAGGAGAGGAGTACCTCTTTGACGGCATAGTCGAGGGCTCCATTATCGACCATATGTCGGGTACGGAGGGCTTTGGTTACGACCCTATGTTTGTGCCGAAGGGTGAGACCCGCACCTTTGCCGAGATGTCGGCCGAGGAGAAGAATGTCATTTCGCACCGAGGTCGTGCAGTGGCAAAACTTGTGGAGTTCCTTCAAACGGAACCGACGCCAAACTGAGGGCAGTGGGCAAACTTGTTTGCACAATGCCGAGGTGCGAAGGAGGAAAAGCCTGCGCAGCAGGGTTAAAACGGAAAACGGAAAGCGGAAAACTAAAAATTTAGACGAAAGACGAGAGATAGAAGAAGCTTTTAGCGCACCCCATAGAGCGACCAACGGGAGCGCCCCCATAAAGGGCGGAACGCCCGCCCCCATAAAGCGGTCGCAGACTGCGCCCCCAGAATAGTTGCGCCTTGATGAGGGTAGGAAAACGGAAAGCGGAACCGACGCACGAAGCAAGAGCAGAGGCTGCTTGCAGACTATGCCTTGCAAGAAGGAGGAAAAGCCTGCGCAGCAGGGTTAAAACGGAAAACTGATTTTTTAATTTGGCTAATGGCTAATGACCAATGGCTAAGAGCAAATAATAAAATATGGCAAACTACGAAAGAGAGGACAAATATGACCTCGAAAAGATTGAACAACTGAAATATCACTACCGCGAGGTGTTGCGACTCCTCGGTGAGGACCCCGAGCGTGAGGGACTGATTAAGACCCCCGAGCGTGTGGCGAAGGCGTGGTCCTACCTCACAAAGGGCTACGAGCAAGACCCGATAGCAATTCTCCAATCGGCAATGTTCAAGGAGGAGTATAAACAGATGGTTGTGGTGAAGGATATAGAGCTATTCTCGGTGTGTGAGCACCATATGCTCCCATTTGTGGGCAAGGCACACGTGGCATACATTCCGAATGGCACAATTACAGGCCTCTCGAAGATTGCCCGCGTGGTGGAGTGCTTTGCTCGCCGCTTGCAGGTGCAGGAGCGTCTGACGGTTCAGATTCGCGACTGCATACAGCAGGCACTGAACCCTGTAGGTGTAGCTGTTGTTATCGAGGCTTCGCATATGTGTATGCAGATGCGCGGAGTGGAGAAGCAGGGCTCCAAGACCACAACTTCGGCATTTACGGGTATCTTCCTCTCCGACCCTCGCACACGTGAGGAGTTTATGTCGCTTATCTCGGCAAAATTACAATAACTTAAATATCGGTGTTATGAAAAAGTTGTTTAGACCTATATTGGCAATGGTGGCAGTATGCTGCGCCGCTTGCTCTCCGAATGGACTTTTTGGGGGTTGGAACGATACGAAGTTTGAAATTTCGGTCTCTGAAATTAGCGATACAAGCGCAACAATAAGCGTTGTGCCGTCGAATGATAACACCTATTACTTCGATGTTGTGCCATTGAGCGAATTTAGCAGCTACTCCAAGCCCAAGGATTTTGCTGCAGATATTGCCGCTTTGATCCAGCAGGTGAGCAAGGAGTATGGATTGGAGATTTCGGACTACCTCTCCTCGGGTAGGGATGTCTATACCAACGATATGTTGGAGGCAAATACCAGCTATGTGGCCTATGCCTTTGGATTGTCAAGTGAGGGTGAGGTAACAACAGATGTTGCAATTACCTCCTTCAAGACGTTAGAGACGCAGCAGAGTGGCTACGTAGATTTATCGACGTTCACCTTTGGTTACTACGAAAACTATGGCGACTATTATGAGACAAATGCCGCAAATTGGTATATCGACCTCTACACCGAAAACACCAACGAGATGATGGTTGTCGAGGTGCAGACTCCGCTTGGTGCCACCTCTTTCACGGGAACATATCCCCTTGCATCGACATTTAAGTCGGGAACAGCTGTTGCCGGAGGTGTTGATGCTGAAGGCTATCTTTACGGCACATATTGGGGATTGCTGAACGATGCTCGTGAGGAGTTTTTGAATGTAGTCTTCTTCACGGCCGGCGAGGTTATTATTACGAAAGGTAGCGGCAACACCTATATAATCACAATGGTTGCTCATGGCGAGGATGGTACCGAATACACACTCTCATATTCGGGAATGTTGGAGGAGTGGGTTGATGATGAATCGTCATCGGCGACCACCAGAGTCCTCTCCAAGCCAGGCTCTCGTCGCCTTCGCTGTACTGCCAAACTCGATGCGGCGAAGGTTGTAAAACCAACCAACAAGATTTTTAAGTATGCCGTCGCAAAATAGTTGATGGCTGAGGGCCGTCGGCCCAATAGTTCAAAAGGGGTGTCCGAAGTTGTGTTGGGCACTCCTTTTGCTTTGTCTTAAAAGGGTATATAAGTATCACTTATATCGCAAAAGAAAAAAACTTTGAAATTTTAGTGTTAATTTTTTCACAATTAAAAATAAAAGTCTTATCTTTGCAGCGGTGAAAAAGGGGCTTTTCCGAAGGAGTAGCACGATTGTTGCTCCGAAGTGGTTGAAGATGAACCGCGTTTGCCGCTTTGAGGTCGGTTGAAAAGGCCTCAAAACCAAAACAGAGAGATGATGTTAAACAATTAATAATTAAAATTATGGCTTTCAAGAAAGAAGATTTATTGAAGTATGGTATTACCGACACTACCGAGGTAATCTACAATCCATCGTACGAGCTCCTTTTCGAGGAGGAGACCAAGGAGAACCTTACAGGTTTCGACAAGGGTCAGGAGACTGAGCTCGGCGCAGTTAATGTAATGACAGGTGTCTATACAGGTCGTTCGCCAAAGGATAAGTTTATCGTTATGGACGAGAACTCTAAGGATACCGTATGGTGGACTTCTGATGATTACAAGAATGACAATAAGCCCATCACCGAGGAGGCTTGGGCCGCTCTGAAGGATATCGCCAAGAAGGAGC
>JAZQIS010000026.1:0-25405 GCA_045541235.1 Alistipes sp. | reverse complement strand
ATAGGGGTGCCAGGGATTCTGGGGACTATGGGGATTATGGGGATTCTGGGGTTTTTGTTGATTTGAATCCCTTACTTGCCCTTACTAGCCCTTACTAGCCCTTACTTGCCCTTACTAGTCCTTACTTGCCGCCACCCTATTTCAAATTCTCGTTCAAAAGTACTGCAATACGGTATGCCGCACGGGCCACGCAGCTCAATTCAGTCGCCTGGCGACTCCAAGTCCCCCTTTTACAAAGGGGGATTTAGGGGGAATGTCAACATTATTGCATATGAGCTGCTCTCGCTGCCCTATTTCAAATTCTCGTTCAAAAGTACTGCAATACGGTATGCCGCACGCGCCACGCAGCTCATATGCAACGGTTCGTGCGCCTGCACAGTTGCATGGAGGAAGTGGTTATCATTCTTCTGCAACAACTCGTAAACCGCAGTGGTGTAGGTTCCGATATCGTGAGCCCAATCGCGCAACGAACCCTTCGAGAGTTCTGCCTTCTTATCGCCAAACATCAAGTCGAGGTCCTCTGCGTACATCTGTGGGGAGTATGCAGAGTGGAAGCCGCTGTAACGATTGGTCCATTGGGAATGCCACGAATATTGGAAGATCTTCGCTTTGCGACCACCCGCTGTTCCCTTGGATGTATAGAACTTGAAATCGGCAGCCGACATCGGGTAACTTTCGAGAGTCACATTGGCGATATTGTGCATATCGGTAACGAGATTCATCACAATCTGAATAGCCAACGACACCTCTTCGCGCTTGTACTGTTTGCGATTGCGAACAATCTCCAACGCCTTCTCTATCTGTACATAAGCGTCGTTTTCGTCCTTTGCTGCGGGCTGCAATTTGCTATCGAGATGAAGGCGGTGCCAACCCTCGCTTTCGAGCATACGACCATTCTTGCGATGCCATGCCAGGTGACCTGCCGGCTTTGTTGGATCCTCGCCGATATAGCTCTGCAATATGCGCTGTGTCTGTGGGTTGAGGTTCTTGTGAGCAACTACCAGCACAGCCTTATCCAATACTCGCGTCCATGCACCTGCCGAGAGAGTTCCAACGAGAAGTGCCGCGCACAATAATACTATCTTTTTCATACCTTTTACTCCTTAAAAATCTCGTTCAACACTCCTGCCAAGCGGTAAGCTGCACGCTGGATCTGACGATCTACAACTCTGTGAATCTCCGCTCTCTCCTCCTTCGTCAACTTTGCGACATCGGTACCCGCCGGGGTCAATGTGTGGCAGTAACGCGATACATCGGCAGTCTGCTGTGTCCACCTGTAGCCATCGCCCTTCTGCACCTTTTTAATCTGCGACTTCGACAACTTCTCCATCTGCTCGAAGTACTTCTCGGCGGTCCAGCCCTTGCGCCAACGAGCTACCGAGCCATCCCAGAAGCCGTGAGAGCTCTGCTTCTTACCCTTATTTTTGAGGTTGTAATGGTATTGAGGATGCGACTCCTTGCTCCAACGCACATGCACAGGGCAGTGGTGGTCAGGAATCATGTGTACCAGGTATTGAAGGTTTACCTTCACCAACGAATCGGGCATGCTCTTGTAGCCGCCATTCATCATCTCCTTGCGGATGCGCTCGATATGGTAGGCACCCGTTGTAGGGAGGCCAACCACAACCTTACCTTTTGCATCGATATTGGTGCTGTGCCACTTATCGCAATCGGTATAACCCTCAATCGAGCGATACTGATCCATCCACGATGCCTGGTAGGCGAGTGTGGAACGAAGGTAGTGACGACATTTCTGTTTTGCCTCGGGGGTGAGAAACTGCTCCGCTGCGTAGCATGCCACGGTATGACCGAAACCACCCCACGCCATCGCCCTCTGCATACTGCACAGAGCAACAAGTACAGCAACAAATGCTAAAAATTTTGTTTTCATTTTCCGGTTTTTATAATTATTTTTTTGTGAGTATAGGGGTGCTAGGGATTCTGGGGACTATGGGGATTATGGGGATTATGGGGATTATGGGAATTATGGGGTCTTTGTTGATTTGGATCCCTTACTTACCCTTACTTGCCCTTACTAGCCATTACCAGCCCTTACCAGCTCTTACTTGCCACCACCTTATTTCAAATTCTCATTCAACAACACTGCAATACGATACGCCGCACGAGCTAAACAAGCCATATGCAACGGTTCGTGCTCTTGTACGGTCTTATGGATAAAGCGACCCTCTCTCTCCAGAACCTGATGAACCTCCGTTGTGTAGCCACCAATATCGGCACACCAATCTCTCAAAGTACCCTTCGAGAACTCCGCCTTCTTGTCACCATACATACAGACGATATCCTCAGACCACATCTGTGGCGAATAGACCAAATTGCCGTGAAAAGATTGATAACGATATGTCCAGAGTTTCTTCCACGAATACTTGAAGGTCTTGATTGGGCGACCCGCTACGGTAAATTGCGAGATATCGAGTTGGAAGTCGGTACCCGAAAGCGGAATCCCCTCAATCTTCACATTCGAGAGGTTGTGCATATCGATAACGAGGTTCATTACGGTCTGCACCGCAAAACTAACCGTCGCCTTATCGTAATTGTTGTGATTGCGAACAATCTCCAACGCCTTCTCTATCTGCACATAAGCATCGTTCGAGTCCTTCGCAGCAGGTTGCAGATTCTTGTCGAGGTGGAGTGTATGCCACCCCTCGGTTTCGAGGTGACGACCATTGCGACGATGCCAGCCAAGGTGGTTCGATGGGCGGGTATGGTCCTGTCCCACATATTTTGTTACCAGAGCGTGAGTTTCGGGAGTGTAGTTCTGCGAAGCAACCAACAACACCGCCTTGTCATAGTTTGTACTCCACGCCTTTGCCGAGAGTGTTACTGCAACGAATAATATCGCCAATATAATCTTCTTCATAGCCATTACTCCTTAAAAATTTCAGTCAATACTCCAGCCAAACGATATGCCGCACGCTGTACCTGTCTATCCACAATGGAGTGGATGGTGGCAACATCCTCCGGTGTCATCTTCGAGATTTCGGTACCCTCCGGCATTGCAGGGAAGCAGTATTTGCGCCAAACATCAGCGGTCTCCTGCGTCCAATCGTAGGCAGAACCTTTCTGCATCTTCTTTGCCTTCTTTGGCGGGAGGAGCTGCATATTCTCGAAGTGCTTCTCGGCGGTCCATTTACGACGCTGGAATGCAATAGCACAATCCCAAAAGCCGTGAGGACTACGCTTCTTGCCCTTGTTGAGAAGGTTGTAATAGTATTGAGGATGCGACTTCTTGCTCCAACGCACGTGTACAGGGCAGTGGTGATCGCCAACCATATGGATAAGATACTGCAAGTTAATCTTAACCAACGAATCGGACATATTTTTGTAGGCACCATTTGCCATCTCCTTTCGGATGCGCTCAATATGGTAGGCTCCGGTTGTAGGCAACCCCACAACAACCCTATTTTTAGCATCGATATTGGTGCTGTGCCACTTGTCGCACACGGTGTATGGCTCTATCGAACGAACCTGATCCATCCACGTTGCATAGAACGGAATGGAGGCTCGGAGATAGTGGCGACATTTGGCCTTTACCTCGGGGTCGAGCAGTCGCTCGGCATTGTAGGCAATTACGGCGTGGCCTACATTCTCCCACGCCACGGCTCGCTCGGCAACAAACAATGTCGCTACCGAAACAAGAAATATCTTTACAAAATTATTTTGCATAACTTATCAGAGTCTCTTATATCAAACTACTTTGTAGCCTCATTCATCAACGCTGCAATACGGAAAGCAGCACGCGCTACGCCCGCATAGAAACGCTCCTCCTCTTCGGCATGAGCCTTACGCGAGAGCTCGCACTCGGGACCTGCCCAGCTATATAGCGGCTTAACCAACTTGCCCATATCGGTAGCCCAATCGCGGATGGTACCCGCCATATACTGCTCCTTATAGCGGCCATGGCACACCTTCAAATCGCGCACGTGCATCTCTGCCGACCAAGCCGAGTGGAAAACCGAGAATCCGTACGACCAGAAGTGTCTCCACTTGCGGTCACGGAACTTCTCCTTCTTGCCATATCCACCCATCGACTGACGGAACGAGAAGTCCTCCATCGAGTATGGGAACTCTTCGAGATATACGTTTCCGACATTGTGCATCTCGATAGTGAGCTCGATAATCTTACGCATAGCGAAAGCTACCTCCTCGGCACTCTTCGAGGCGCGATTCTTAACCACCTCAACAGCACTCTCCAACTGCACGATAGCGTTCTTATCATCCTTAGTCACCGGCTTTAAGCTCTCATCGAGAGTTATAGTACGCCAATCGGCACTCTCTACAAGCTGGTTCTTCTTGCGCGCACGCTCGAAGGTCTGAATCTGGTTGCGCACATCTTCTCCGAGGTACTTTTTCAACTCGGCCTGAGCCTGTGGAGTCATATTCTCGAAAGCCAAAAGCAGAGCAGCCTGGTCGTAAACCCAATTCCAGGCCTGTGCCGAATATACGCCCAAGATGAGGGCGAGTGTAATAAATATCTTTTTCATAATCAATCCTCCCCTACTTCTTAAATATCTGATTCATAACATATGCCAAGCGATAGCCCGCCTTAACAGCCTCCTCGTCGGCAATACGACGCATCTCGAGACGTGCCTGCTTGGAGTACTTCTGTTTGTTCGAGCCTGCAGGGGTCAATTCAAAGGTTGCCTCCGCGTTTGGAAGGCTTGTTACTGCCCACTTGTAAGGTGTTCCCTTGCAGATTTTTTTCACCTCCTTCTCGGAGAGTGTCGCCATCTTGTCGGCGTACTGGCTTACGTTCATCTTTTTGCGACCATAGAGGATAGCATCGTTATCCCAAAATTTGTGGAAACTCTCCTTCTTACCCTTGTTATTGGTGAGGCTGTAGTAGTAGTGCGGATGCGACTTCTTAGGCCACACATTGTGTCCAGGGCAGTGCATATCAGTCACAAGATGAATAAGATAGAGGAGATTTAGGCGCACCTCCTCGTCGGGCATCGCCTGGTAGTTTTTCATCAACTTCCAGATGCGGGTGGTCTGATACGCGGCGCACTTTTCGTTTGTCATATCGACAGCACCCCTTTCATCCATCCAGTTGCTGTGCCACTTGCCCGATGGACGATATGGGTCGGTAAAGCGGAACTGGTCCATCCATATCGCATAGAATGGCAATGAGTGGTTTAGGTAGTGATGAATCTTCTCGCGAGCTTCCGGCGTAAGGTTACGCTCGGCAATCTCGGTAATGGCAGAGTGAGCAAAACCACCCCACGCCATCGCCTTATTCGATACGCAGAGTGCCACAGTAGCCAAAATCGCAATAAAAATCTTTCTCATTTCGTCTATTTATTAACAGTTATCGTAAAATTTTATTTAACAACGTCGCCAAGCGATAGCCGGCCTTTGCCATAAGGCGGTCGTGAATAAACTCGTACTCATTTACTCGTTCAAGCGTCAGCACGTGCATTTCGGCCATATTCTCTGCATAGACCGCACGACACTCTTTTGCCACATCGGCAGCCCACTCCGAGAGTCCGCCCTCGACAAACGAGGTGCGATATCTTGCATGGTAGAGGTCGATATCGTAGGCGTAAAGCTCAGGGGTAAAGAGGGAGTGACGACCAGGATATACAACATCCCACAATGAACGCCACTTGAGATCTCTGTAACGAGCCAACTTGCCCGTGCGATTGTTCCAACGGCGCACCATATAGTTGTTGTTTGAAAAGTCGTTATTATTGATGCGGATATTCGACACCGAGTGCAAATCGGCAAGAGCCTTTGCAAGCAGAACGACAGCCTCACCATCGGCCCTATTTTTGCGCAATCGCTCCACACACTGCTCGGCAACAACCAACGCATCCGTATCGCTACTGCGCAGCGGCACGAAATTCTCATCCACCAAGTAGGTATTCGGTGCCTTATCCGAGATTGATATCGTTGCGAAATCGCTACCCACAGCACTCTTCACTGCACCCTTCGCCTCAACGGAGAGTTGCTGCGAGGCAAGTACCATAATTGTAGCATACGAACTCTTATTCCAAGCCTCTGCCGAGAGCGTCATCGCAAGTAACGAAAGTGTAAACAAAAGTCGTTTCATAGCTCCTACTCCTTAAAAATATCGTTTAGAATATAGGCCAGTCGATAACCTGCGTATGCCATCTGTTGATAGGTAAGTGCAGTGAGTTGCTCACGCTGCTTGTCGGTCAATTTGGCAATGTCGGTATCGCGTGGAATCTGTTTATAGGAGCGAAAAACCTCCTTTGTAGTGGTAGCAAGCCAATCGTTTGCATCGCCTCGACAAATCTTATCGCGCTGCCTATCATTGTAGGTATCGACCTCCTCAATCCACTCGGGAATCATCCTCTTCGGAAAGAGCAGCGAGGTAACCCTATCCCACATAGCATGGTACGAACTCCTCTTGCCATTCCAAAATAGGCGATAACGATTATAGACCGTAGTCTCTTCGTAGGTAGGTTTATCTTCAACAGGAATAGCCACATGTGCAGGACAGTGCATATCGCCCAACATATGAATCAGGAAACGAATCTTGTTCGCCACAATCGAGTCGGGCATCTCCTTGTAGGAGGTGCGTAGCTCGTCGTGGAACTCATTTATACGGTACGCCGCACTCTTGCGCACCGCCTCCTGTTTGATTACATGGCTACGAAAATCGCCCGTGTACTGACGCTCGGGATAGGCATAGCCGATATGCCAATGCGCTGTGCCGTTAAAGCCCTTGCAATAACGCCAATTATCCATCCACGAAGCCTCGTATGCGAGCGTGTGATGAATATAGTGGCGGCACCTCTCGCGCGCCTTGTCGGTGAGGTGTTTCTCGGCAATATAGCCGATAATGGAGTGGCCCTGACTGCCCCATGCCAGGGCGCGAGTGGTCACGAACAACACCAACAAAATGGTTATAATCGAGCTCTTTCTCATAATTCTACACTATCGGATGGTCTGGTTCAAAAGTGCAGCCAATCGATAGGCAGCACGTACCATCTGCTCGTAGTTGGTATCCTCCAACTCGTTGAACATAAGAGCCGGCATAACATACTCGGGGTTGATGAACGAGAGGAATGATGCCGATTTTTCGCCATTCTCCTTAATCCAATCGCGAAGCGTTCCCTGCGAAAATTCGGTCTTCTTACCTCCGAGGCACAACTCCATATCCTCGGCCCACAAGGCACCCGAGAAACCGCGATGACGATTGCCATAGGCGGTCCACATTGTTGCCCACTTTACATTTGCAAGTTTATCTTTGGTCTTGCCATACTCATAGGACTTGCGCTTGAAGGAAAACGGCTTCTGCGAGTGGGCCACACCCTCGATACGATAGTTCGAGAAGTTGTGGATATCGCACATCAAATTTACCACTGTGCGCAGTGCTACCTTTACCTCGCCGGCAGAGCGAGTATCACGCTCCTCGATAACCTTCAACGCACCTTCGAGCGCGACCAAAGCGTCGTTCTCGTCTGTTGCAAGAGGCTGAAGATTGCTGTCGAGATGAACAAAGTGAATCTCCTTGGTGTGCTTAGCCTTCTTCTTCGCCTCGAGAAGATAGAGATAGTGTACATCGTCGGAGACTTTTGCTCCAAAGTACTTATCGACTACACTCTTAGCCTCGGGAGAGAGGTTCTGCATAGCCAAAATTGTAACACCCTCATCACAAACCTTAATCCAAGCATTTGCTACCGATGCGGTGAGCATAAATGCCACAAATAAAAATATCTTTTTCATAATAGAATCTACCTATTAAAAGTGTGTTACTCCGCAAAAATAGTGTTCAAGGTGTGAGCAAGACGGTATGCAGCCTTCATTGCCTGCTCGTCGGCAAGTTCCAGAACCTGCCTCTTCTGCTCCTCGGTAAGGTGTGCAATGTCGGTACCGGCCGGAGTTATCTTATAGCAACGGTGAGCCTGCTTGATAATATCGCGGCCCCATCTCTCTATCGAGCCCTTCACCCACTTCTTCTTCTGTTTTGGAGTTACCTTATCAACCTCGGCTGCATAACGCTCAAAGGTCCAATTCTTGCGAGTGAAACCCGGCGAGCCATCCCAAAATCCGTGATACTTCACCTTCTTACCATTCTTGTAGATGCTGTAACGGTAGTGTGGAAACTCTTTCTTTGGGAAACCCACATGTACAGGACAGTGGAAATCGGGAATATAGTGAATCATATTGATAAGTCGCTGACGTACGACCGAATCGGGAAGATTCTTATAGTTTCCGTTGCCCAACTCCTTCATTGCAGCAACATAGTGGCCCAAGACAAGCCCTGAAGGGTTTCCCGACCAATCAACATCGCCACCATCGGGGGTAGTCTTAAACGAATGGGGATTGTTTACCTTGCGGAACTTTGCAATGCCGCGCCAATGGTCCATCCACGAAGCATAGTACGGGAGGGTGTGTTTGAGATAGTAGCGGCACTTCTGCTTTGCCTCAGGGGTAAGATGTTGTTCGGCAACATAGGCTATAGCTCCGTGTCCGAAGCCTCCCCAAGCCATTACGCTGTTTGTAGCAAACATTGCCACAACAGCCAATGCTAAAAATAGTCTCTTGTTCATTTTGTTTTAGGACTTTTATTTTAATACATCATTCAATAGCGCAGCTAAACGATAGCCGGCCTTCGCCATAAGACGATTGTGTACGGGCACGAGTCCGATGCGCTGTATGGCGTATAGTTTCATTTCGGGTTTTGCCCACTCCAACTGCGCGCTGCACTCCTTGCCCATATCTGCCGCCCAATCGCGAATTGAGCCCGCCGAGAAGGCCTCCCTATCGGCTCCGTGACTAATTCGCAACTCCTCGGCAAACATCTGAGGGGTAAAGCCATAGTAGCCTATAGTGGCTCGGCGGCCCCACAACTGCTCCCACGATACCTTGCGGCTTTTGTTGTAATTTGGCTCCAGCTCTGCCATCTCGCCCGGATGGAGATAGAGGTAGAAGCCCTCCGACTTCTCGTTGCCCTCGATTCTTACTCGCGAGATAGTGTGCAGAAGAATCATATTGTAGTAGATTGTGCGCAGAGCCTCAATCTGCTCCTCCTCGCTACGGTTGGCACGGGTGCGTAACACCTCGGCGGCACGCTCCAACTGAACAACAACATCGCCCTCGTAGGTTGTTGTCGAACGAAGGTCTGCTCCGAGCGACACTCTGCCCCAACGCTTATCCTTGGGAGGAGCAACCTTCTCGCGAGGATACTTCTTGCCCAAACGCACGATGCGGCTATACTCCTTCACTACCGAAGCATCGAGGTACTCCTTGGCGAAAAATCGAGTACCCTGGTCGGCCTCGCGTGTCCACGCCTCTGCCGAAAATGCTACTGCCACAAGGGCTACAATCATAAAAATCTTTCTCATATCGCAACCCTCCTCTAATACTTGAATATATCGTTAATAATATGAGCCAAACGGTATCCTCCGCGCAGAATCTGCAAATCTACAATCTCGCACATTCGCTGTTTGTTCTCCTCGGGCATATCCTTGAACTCGACATGAGGAATAAGCAGAGTTCGGTATGGCTCGCGCATATCCCGTCCATTCTGCTTTGCCCACTGCTCGGGTGTTCCCTTCACAATCTTGGCAATCTGCTTCTCGGTGAGATTGTCGATATTTTTCACATAATCCTGACAGTTCCAACCCCTATGGAAAAATTGCACGGCCGAACGGTCCCAGAACTTGTGCCAAGACATCTTCTTGCCATTGACAAAGATGGAGTATCGCTTATACCTCGGATTGGGATCGTCATCGTAATAGTTGTGCGACGGACAGTGCATATCGCCAACCATATGTGCCAAGAGTTTAAGACTAACAATAATGGTGGAATCACTCAACTTTTTGTAGCCACCCTCCTTCATCTCGTCCCAAATGCGGATAATATGGGTAATGGCATTTCTGCCCTCGCGATATTGGTAACGATTCTTGGCATCGTAGCGTACGCCGTGCCAAAAACGGGTTTCGGCATACTCCTTGCTGAATGCCACGTCGTCCTGCCACGATGCGTAGTAGGCGAGTGTATGGCGCAGATAGTGATGACACTTCTGCTTTGCCTCGGGGGTGAGGTGCTGATCGGCAATATGGCCAATAGTATTGTGGGTATGGCCACTCCATGCCATCGCCTCCGCTACTACGAAGGCGAGGCACAAAGCCAATATCATCCTTTTCTTCATAGATTCTTGCCGCTATTTTACACTCTCATTAAGGAGAACAGCCAAGCGATAGCCGGCACGCGCCATCATCTCGTAGTTCAACTCCTCCAACTCATTACGCTCGCGACGAGTCATCACATACTCCGGGTTAATCCTCGAGTACATCTTCATCGAGGTTGCACCAATTTGTGCTACCCAATCCTGCAACGAACCCTTCGATAACTCTGCACGATGCGCTCCGAGACACAACTCCATATCCTCGGCCCACAGTGCGCCCGAGAATCCAACGTGCCAGCCCGAATAGACACTCCAGAGTCTCGACCAGCTGATAGGAGAAGCGACCTTACGCTTGCCGATATCGCCGCCGTAGCACTTAAACTTGAAATCCTCCTGCGAATGAGCCACTCCATCGATACGAACATTCGAGAGGTGGTGAATATCACACATAAGATTGATAAGTGTACGCATAGCCTTCAACACATCGGCCTTGCTGTGAGAGTTGTGGGCACGAATAACAGCCAACGACTGCTCGATAGTAGCCAAAGCATCATCCCCCTCTACCCTCTTTGGCTGGAGACGACTGTCGAGGTGAAGGTAGTGAACCTCCTTTGTGTACTCCGACTTCTTCTTGCGCTCGAGGTTGTAGAGATAGCGCACATCGTCGGCAAAACTATCGCCCAAATATTGATTTACCAGACTCTTTGCTTCGGGCGAAAGGTGCTTCGATGCCAACACAACAATACCCTCCTCGGCGCTATTGTTCCAAGCATTGGCAACCGAAACGGTGAGTGCCAATGCAACAATCATAAATATCTTTTTCATCTCTTCTATCTATTTATTATTTGAAAATCTCGTTTAACACATAGGCAAGACGATATGCCGCCTTCATAGCCATCTCGTCAGCCAACTCCAATATCTTGGCCTTCTCCTCGGCGGTAAGTTTTGCAACATCGGTATCGGGAGGTGTGAGAGCAAAGCAACGATGTGCCTGCTTGATGATATCACGGCCCCAATAGTCGGTGTTACCCTTCTTTATAATCTTCTTCTCCTGTTTTGGAGTGATTTTATCTACCGTCGCAGCATACTTCTCGTATGTCCAACCCTTGCGCTGAAATCCCGGCGAGCCATCCCAAAACTTATGGAACACCAACTTCTTTCCCCTATTTTTCAAGGAGTAGCGGTACTCGGGATAATCGCTCTTCGAGAATCCTACGTGTACAGGGCAGTGCATATCGGGCAGTGCGTGTACCAAGATAAGGAGGTTGTGACGCACGAGCGAATCGGGCAGATTCTTATACTTGCCATCGCCCATACTCTTGATAATCTTGATAATCTGGCCCATAGCCTTACCTTCACCCTTCTCCCAATTTACCTGACCATCGGCTGTTGCCGAGAATCCGTGCCAAGCATTTGTTGGGTGGAATGGAGGCACTGCACGCCAATGATCCATCCACGAGGCATACCAAGGTAATGTATGCTTCAAGTAGCGACGCACTTCAGCCTTCGCCTGCGGAGTGAGGTGCTGCTCGGCTACATAGGCGATAGCTCCGTGTCCGAAGCCGCCCCAAGCCTTCGCGCTCTGTACGCTCACAAGAGCCATAAGCGCAACCACCAAAATCGAAATTTTATTCTTCATAATCGGTTATTTTTTAGTTGTTTACTTGAAAATATCATTAAGGAGTGCAGCCAAGCGATAGCCCGCCTTAGCCATACATTTGGTGTGGTTAAACTCGTGGGTCATCACCACCTGCGTAGGTACAGGTTCGCCCGTATTGAGCTTCTCGAGAGCGCGAACAACATCCTCGCCACCATTCTCAACCCAGAAGCGAGGCTCGCCCTTCGAGTACTCGGCCTTCTTATCGCGAGTGTGGATGTCGATATCCTCGGCATAGTACTGCGGAGTGAAGATAGTGTAGCGGTTGCTATAGGTCATCTCCCAGAGGTTATACCACTTTTGGTTCCAGGTCTTGCTGCCCTTTCCCTCGAGTTCGTTCCAAACTCGGAATGTAAAGCCCTTGGTGGCCTCTATACCCTCGATGCGGATATGGGAGAGGCAGTGCAAATCCTGCACAAGGTGAATCACGGTGCGAAGAGCCTGCAACACCTCGGCCTCGTTGTGATTTTGGCGATTGCGCAACACCGCAATAGCCTTCTCGAGCTGCACAATGCCATCGTTTTCGTCCGTAGTGGTCGATTTGCCATTGGCATCGAGTTGGAAGTAGTGCCAACTCTTGGTATGTGCCATTTCGGGGTTCTTGCGAAGGGTGTTGAGCCATACACACTCCTTTGTAATGCTCGTCTTGAGGATGGCACAAACCTCGTTCTTCGCCTTGTCGGTGAGGTTCATCTCGGTCAGCTTAGAGACGGTCTGGTGCGCAAAAGTGCTGAATGCGAAGGCTTCGTTTGCCATCATCAGCAACGCAAACATCGATATTATTATCTTCTTCATTGTAATAAGTCGTTGAAAATTTTGCTAATAAGCCATAATATTGTTTAGAACATTGGCCAAACGGTAACCTGCATAGGCAATCTGCTCGAACATTATCTCGTCGATCTCCTCGCGCTGCTCCTTTGTCAATGTCTTGAGGTCGGTGCCCGTCTCCCACAAATAGAAGGTTTTGACCATCTTCTTCGCATTCTGCTTACCCCATTTTGTTGGAGTACCCTTTTGAATCTTCTTCTGCTGCTTTGGCGAGTAGGTATCGCACACCTTCAAAAATCTGTCAGCCTTCCACTTTGGGTGCATAACCTGAGGAGCTGCATCCCAGAACTTGTGGTGATTCATCTTCTTGCCATTAACCATAATCGACGAAATCTTATAGCCACACTCCTTTGGATAGCCTACGTGACAAGGGGTGTGCATATCTCCTACCATATGGATAAGGAGCTTGAGGTTTACTCGCACCATCGAGTCGGACATCTGCTTATACTTGCCCTTCTCCATCTCCTTGACGATACGCTCAATCTGCGTTACGGCATCGCGCGAGATATTTCCCTTCTTTCCCACCGTATTGAAATCCTTATCAACATAGTTCATATGCCAATGGGTAATCTCCTTGAAGGGATCGCTGTTACGCCAATAGTCCTGCCACAACGAGTAGTGGGTAACCTTATGTTTGAGATAGTGCTCACATTTTGCTTTTGTCTCGGGAGTGAGGTGCTGCTCGGCAACATATGCGATGAGGTGGTGTCCCCACAAACTCCATGCACCCGCACTCTGTACACCCATTATTCCGATGAGTGCCATAATAATAATCGAAATTTTTCTCTTCATAATCGGTCGCTGTTGGTATTTTTTCTACTTGAAAATATCATTAAGGAGTGCAGCCAAACGATAGCCCGCCTTAGCCAAACAACGTGTATGGTTGTACTCGTGGCGATGGATGGTCTGCGAAGGCACCGGCTCGCCATTATTGAAGTGCTCGAGGGCACGGACAACATCCTCACCACCATTCTCTACCCAGAAGCGTGGTGTGCCCTTTTCGTATTCGGCCTTCTTCTTGTTGGCAAAAATATCTACATCGTCGGCATAAAACTCGGGGGTAAAGATGGTGTAGCGAGCACTGAATGCACTCTCCCACAACTTATACCACGAACCCTTGCCATTCTTGCTTCTCTTGCCACTCAACTCATTCCAGGTTACATATGTAAAGCCCTTTGTCGCCTCGATACCCTCGATTCGGATATGAGAGAGGCAGTGCAAGTCGCCTACGAGGTGGATAACAGTTCGCAAGGATGCCTGCACGAGCGAATCCTTCTCGTTAGCACGATTACGGAGTACGGCGATAGCCTTCTCGAGCTGTACTACGCCATCATTCTCATCCATAGTGGTAGATTTACCGTTAGAATTTAGGGTGGTAAAGTGCCAGCCCTTTGTTGCGGCGTACTCAGGATTTTTGCGCAAGGTATTGAGCCAAGTCGAGGCCGCTACCATATCGGTTTTAAGAATCGCCTTAACCTCCCTCTTTGCGTTATCGGTAAGGTATCTGTCTGCCAATGCTGCGATTGTCTGGTGGCTAAAAGTATTGAATGCCTCGACGTTATTCACTGCAAAGAAGAGAGCAAGTGCTGCTATTACAATCTTTTTCATATTGGTATCTATTGTTATGTTTCAACTATTTACTGAAAATTTGGTTGAGTATATTTGCCAAGCGATAGCCACCATATGCCAACTGCTCGCGCAGAATATCATCTATCTGCTGACGCTGGTCTTTGCTCAACTCCTTGAACTCGGTGCCGGGCTCCCAGATATGATAAATCTTGACCATCTTGCGGGCATTCTGAACACCCCACTTGGTAGGAGTACCCTTGCAAATCTTCTTCTGTTGCTTCACAGAATAGGTGTCGTAAGCCTGAACAAATTGGTCGGCCTTCCACTTTGGGTGCATACGCATAGGAGCTCCATCCCAGAACTTATGACGGCCCACCTTCTTACCATTTACATAGATTGAGCCTCCCTTCAAGCCCAACTCCTTGGCGTAACCAATGTGGCAAGGACAGTGCATATCGGGCACCATATGAATCAGCAATTTCAACTTCACTGCAACAAGCGAGTCGGACATCTGCTTATACTTGCCCTTCTCCATCTCCTTGACAATACGCTCAATCTGATATGTAGCATCGCGGGTAATATTACCCTTGTAGCCCACAATGTTGTAGTTCTTATCAACATAGCTCGAGTGCCAATAGGAGGTCTCCTTGAATGGATCGCTGTGACGCCAATAGTCTTGCCACGACGAGTAGTGAGGCAGACGCTGATTGAGATAGTGGCGGCACTTCTCGTTAGCCTCTTCTGTCAGGTGTTTCTCGGCAATGTAGGTGGTGATGTGGTGTCCCCAGCCACCCCAAGCCTTTGCGCTCTGCACACTCATTATAGCAACAAGTGCCAACGCAATAATGGATAGTGTTTTCTTCATAATAGATTTATTTTAGTTGTATAATTTTAATTATTTGTCAAAAATATTGTTGAGGATATATGCCAAGCGGTAGGCCGCCTTCAATGACATCTCGTCGGCTAAGTCCAACACCGCCTTCTGCTCCTCGGCCGACAATCGGGCAATATCCTTGTCGGCTGGTGTAATCTTGAAGGCACGATGCGCCTGCTTGAGAATATCGCGTCCCCAAGCATCGTACGACCCCTTTTGTATTCGCTTTATCTCCTTCTGCGACTTTGTATCCACCATAGCAGCATACTTTTCAAAGCTCCAACCCTTGCGTTTGAAGGCCGGTGAAGCATCCCAAAAGTTGTGGAAGTTATATTTCTTCCCCCTATTCTTCAGCGAATAGCGATAATGCGGATAGGTGGTCTTTGGGAATTGGATATGCACAGGGCAGTGCATATCGGCAACACTATGGATGAGATATATCAGGTTCTGTCGCACCAACGAGTCGGGCAGATTTTTGTAGTTCTGCATCTCCTCGACAATTCTCTTAACCTGAATCATCGCCTGACCGTTTGCTCGCTCGCCCGAGATATCCCAACGAAGTTTGCCCCTCTCGTCGGACTTTATGCCGTGCCACATATTGGTATGGACATAAGGAGGCACAGCTCGCCAAAAATCCATCCATGAGGCGTACCACGGAAGCGTGTGCTTAAGGTAGTGACGACACCCCTCCTTTGCCTGTGGGGTGAGGTGCTGCTCGGCAACATATGCAATAGCTCCGTGGCCGAAATTGCCCCAAGCAAATGCACTCTGCGAGATGACAGTCGCCAAGAGCAACAATAAAACTCCTCGTAATCTCTTCATATCGGTAAAATTGTTATCTCAAAACCTCATTCAACACTTTCGCAAGGCGGAAAGCTGCATTGTAGAGACAGCGATTGTTCACCTCCTCCAACTTTGTAATCTCCATTCTATCGACCACAGCCTCCGGTTTGAAAACCTTGAGAGCCGACAAAACGACAGCACCCGTCTGCTCGGCCCACTCGCGAGGAGCGACAGGCTGCTTCTTGTAACTCTTTGCCATACCTTTGGTCGAGATATGCCAATCGTAGATATACATATCGGCCGAAAAGGCTCCGAGCGAGGTGTGGAAATCGCTATGCCACATCTTCTGCCAAGCCTTCTTATTGACCTTGAACCAACGTGAGGTCTTTGGACGACCATTGTCGCGGCCAAACTTAAAATCGGCCTCGAGATGCTTGTCGATAAGGATATTTGCAGGGCAGTGTATATCTACCGTAGTCTCGAGCAGTGTCAAAAGAGCTGCCTTACGCTCCTCGGCCGAAACACCCTCACGCTTCAACACCGCAATAGCATCCTCGAGGCGCACCACAGCATCCTTCTTGTCGGTGGTTACCGACTTGCCACTCTCGTTGAGACGAGTCTGACTCTTACCCTTATTTACGAATACCACCTCCGAAAGCGAGGTTCCAAGTATCTGAACAGCCTCCTTCTTGGCCTTCGAGGATAGGTTCTCCTCCGCCAACATAAGCACCGCCTTATTCACCTCGGCAGTCCATGCCGAAGCCTCATACGCAACTGCAACAACCAGCGTTACAACTATATACAGAAATCTCTTCATATCGCTACTCTACTTAAAAATTTGGTTCATAACATAGGCTAAACGGAAACCCGCCTTAACTCGCAACTCGTCGGTAATCTCCTTCAGGCGGAACTTGTTGCGCTCGGGCAAATTGTGATAGTCGATAGTTGGCGAAAGCAACTGATAACACTCCTTGAACACGGGTGTATTCTCTATTACCCAATCGGCCATACACCCCTGCTGCAAAGCAGCAATCTCCTCTTTTGTGAGGCGACAGTTTGTCTTGTAGAATACATCAGAGGTCTTACCCTCGTTGAATCGCTTGAAAGATTTGTCGATAAATCCGTGAAAACGAATAGGCTCGCCACCCTCGGTCATCTCATACTGTTTGAGTCCGTAGTAGAACACGTGTCCCGGACAGTGCATATCACCCACCATATGGATAATACATTTGAGGTTTACGGTAACTGCCGAGTCGGGCATACTGCGATAATCCTTCAGATTTTCCAGCATCTGCTCCATGCGAGCTACACCATGGTCATCGGGAGTGAGTGGCGCAAGGAAGTCGGCAATATCGCCCGCGACCTGTCCAGGTACAAACTTTCCATCCTTGATTCCCACGGCATGCCAACGAGCCGTATGGTGATACTCATCGGAGTATCTCCACTGATCCAACCACGAAGCATAGTAGGCCAACGAGTGACCAAGATACTTGCTACACATCTTTCGCGCCTTTGGGGTTAGGTTACGATCGGCAATATGGCCAATCGTGCCGTGTCCCGATGCATCCCAACCGTAGGCACTCGTTACCGAGAAGAGAGCCACAACGGAGAGGGCCAAAGTTAAAAGTCTGTTTCTCATTTTGTTTTATGTTTTATTAGTTGTTCTATTCCCTATTTTTCGAGTCAATACAGATTGTTACAGGGCCATCATTTATGAGGGCGACCTGCATATCGGCACCAAATTCGCCGTGTTCAACCTCCACACCCAGCACCTCGGAGAGTTTTGCGAGGAACTTTTCGTACATTGGTCTTGCCACAGCCTCGCCCGCCGAACGGATATAGGATGGACGATTGCCCTTCTTTGTCGATGCAAAGAGTGTAAATTGGCTTATCACAATAGCACGCCCCTCGGCCTGATTTATGTCGAGATTCATCACCCCGTTCTCATCGTCGAAAATACGCAGACGCGACACCTTGCCACAAAGCCAATCGATATCCTCCTGCGTATCGGCATCCTCGACACCGAGCAGGATAGCCAAACCCTTGCCTATTTCGCCTATTATCTTACCTTCGACCTCGACACTGCAACGTCGAACCCTCTGTATTACTATTCGCATTGTTCTCTACCTGAAGATATTGTTAATAATATGCGCCAGACGATAACCAGCATCACGATGCAGATTGTCCGTAATCTCTTTCAATCGTCGGTGTGTCTCGGCCGGCTGGTCGTCATATTCTACGCCAGGGGGCAATAGTTTGTAACACTCGCGGAACACCGCTTCGTTATCCCGAACCCACTTTGCAATATCACCTTGGCACAACGCCCTAACCTCCGACTTTGTCATCCGACAGCCTTCGTAGAACTCGTCGTAGCTGACACCCCGATTGAAATTTTGGAAAGAGCGATCCATATTGGAGTGATAGTGAGTTCTCTTTCCGCCAACCTTTATGTGGTACTGCTGCGACTGGTCGGCATAGAAGGTATGGCCGGGACAGTGCAGATCGCCTACCATATGGATAATAAATTTCAAGCCGACAGTCACGGTCGAATCGCTCAATTTGCGATAGTTGCGCAGTTGCTTTTGCAGCTGCTGGACCTTTGCTACACCATAGTCGTCCTCTTGTCGCGGTGTTTCGTAACGAGCCTTGGAACCCGTAAGATCCGACGGCATAAACTCTCCATCCTTGACCCCCACCGAGTGCCAACGTGCCGTATGGTGATAGGCTTCGGTATATCGTACCTTATCCATCCACGAGGCGTTTTGCGAGATTGGAGAGCCAAGATATTTCCGACACATCTTGCGAGCCTTGGGTGTAAGGTTGCAATCGGCAATATGACCTATTGCAGCGTGCCCCTTTCCGCCCCATCCGTAGGCAAATCGAGGTGTCAGCACCACAACAGCAAGCAGTATAGCCAATATTCTCAATAATCTCTTCATCCTCATTTGTCGGCTTTATCGGCTCTTTTCATCGAAGAATCGCCATAAGTTATCCTCCTGCGGCACAGGTGCCACAATCTCAATCTGCTCCTTGCGCACAGGGTGTATAAAGGTCAGCGAACGCGAATGGAGCGAGATTCCGCCATTTGGATTGGACCTCTTTGCTCCATACTTCAAGTCGCCCTTTATCGGACAACCCATTTTTGATAGCTGGCAACGAATCTGGTGATGTCGTCCCGTCAGAAGTTCTATATCGAGGAGGGTATAGCGGTCGCTGCAACCTATCATCTCGAAGTTTAGTCGCGCCTCCTTAGCATCCTTGCGTGGAGAGTCGTAGGCGTGCGAGCGATTGGTGCGCCCATCGCGCAATATATAGTGACGAAGGCTCCCCTGCTCCGTAGCAGGTCGAGCCTCAACAATCGCCCAATAGTGTTTGTGGATTTCGCCCTTGCGAATCATCTCGTTCAGGCGCACAAGAGCCTTCGACGTCTTAGCAAAGAGCACCGCACCGCTTACAGGTCGGTCGATACGGTGTACCACTCCAAGGAAGACATCCCCGGGTTTATGGTCGCGCACCTTCAAGAAGGCCTTGAGATAGTTTTCGAGCGCATCGTCGCTCGTCTTGTCGGGTTGCACAAGATCCCCCACCCGCTTATTCACAACAAGCAGGTGGTTATCTTCGTAAAGAATATCGTCGGGGTTAAACATTGTTCAGTGAGTAGTTAGTAGAGAGTAGTGAGTAGTTTTTATTTTCCCTTTTTATTGTTTGCTTTGCAGAGTTTTGGTTGATGCAATAATTAGACGCATTAACTCTTGGCAATCTTCGTAAATACTATCAAATTCACTCTTATTTATATATTCGCTTTCATACAAAAGTTCTAACCAATATTCAGTTTCAGCACACTCTTTTTGAGCAATAAATATTTTAGCAGTAAAGTCCGCTTTCGATTGAGCAAAGGCACACTCCTTCGCATTTGCACCTATGCTTGTTCCGCAGCGTAGTAGTTGTTTTGAAAGTACATGTTCGTGTTTTTGCTCATTGAGATATTTATATAGTTTTACTATCCTCAACGCAAACTTCTTACTCTTGTCCAATATGACACTATTTCCCACGATTACTCTCTATTTATTAGAAACAACTACTCACTACTCTCTACTCACTACTCACTCAAAATTAGAGTTGAAATGTAAATGGAAGCAGTAGTGCGGCACTTTCGACCACCGAAGCCGAGCCGTTACCACTCATTATCACCCTTATCGGTGAGCCTTGACGACGCTCAACATCGAGAATCACCTGACGGCATCCGCCACAAGGATAGCACTCGCGCTCGGAGGGGTTCGATGCAATAGCCAGCGCATCGATAGGGTCATCGGCGTAGTTGGCCTCTACATAGTAGAGCAACGAACGCTCTGCACACAACCCCGAAGGGAACACCTCGCTCTCGGAGTTTGCTGCACAAAGAGTCTTTCCGCTTCGCAAGCGCACCGCTGCTCCTACCCTGAATCCCGAGTACTTGGCGTATGCCAACTCGGTTGCCTTTTGTGCCTCGGCAACAAGTTCTCTGTCGGCAGCGGGCAAATCCTCGATATGCTCCGCTTTGATGTACTTCAATTCCAAACTCTTCTCCATAGCCTCAAAATATTTTTTCACAATTAAAATGCAGATACTGCACGAATGTGGAACTCATTACCTTTGAAGCTTCCACCATTGCTACCATACTGCAAACTTACAATCCACGCGAAATCTACACCGAACTCATCGGGAGCCCAATAGAAAGAGTTGCTGCCGATAATGAGTTCATCGCCCTCTCTCGCAACAACAGGTGCTACCACATCCTTAACATCGAACAGCGTCAGCAACTCGGCACGCGAAGGGAGGCACCACCCATCCTTGAGTTGTTTGCCCCACTCCATCGCCTTTGCCCAGGTCATCACCTCTTTAGGCTCGGTGAGAGCTACAATCTTGCCATGCTTTCCATCTGCCGTCACCTCAAAAACTACGCCCTTCTTACCGCTGGCACTATAGACATCTCCAACTTTATAGGTCTGCGCCGAAAGGCTTGATATTGCAAACAATGCGATAATAAAAAGAGTAATTCTTCTCATAGCGGCCATACAGTTTTATCATTTTTTTTCTTTTTCATCACCCACCCCACACGCCATACAGTAGCATAGGCTAACTGCAAATATAGTAATAAATACTATATTTTCCTACAAATTGGAGGTAAATCACACCACAAAGCGCAAAAATTACTACTTTTGCACCATAATACTAACGATTCCGAATACTCAAAAAAGGAGAACTATGTACCCCTGGGGAGACGAAAGGCGATACAACAGCTATGCGGCATACTTTCGCCGACACTTTGGCGAGCGCGTGCAAAAGGTGGCAATAAATGCCGGATTTACCTGCCCGAACAGAGACGGGAAAGTGGGTTTCGGAGGTTGCACTTTTTGTAATAACGAGGCCTTTACTCCCTCCTATTGTCAAAGCTCGAAAAGCATCACACAGCAGATTGAAGAGGGCATCGAATTTCACCGCCGCCGCTATCGCACAGCATCGCGCTATCTCGCTTATTTTCAGTCGTTTTCAAATACATATGCACCACTCGAAGTGTTACGTAAACGCTACCTTGAAGCACTCTCACATCCCGAGGTTGTGGGTGTTGTAGTAGGCACTCGTCCCGACTGTGTAAACGAGGATATTTTGGACTTTTTTGCCGAGCTCGCAAAGGAGTATTATGTAACGATTGAATATGGTATAGAATCGACCTACGACGAGACCCTGCAAGCCATAAATCGCGGGCATGATTTTGAGTGTGCTCGTCGTGCTGTAGAGATGACCGCCGAACGTGGAATTGCGGTTGGCGCACACTTTGTTTTGGGGTTGCCCGGCGAAACAGACGAGATGATTTTGGAGCAGGTGGAACGCATTAACGCTCTGCCACTTACGACAATAAAATTTCATCAGCTTCAGGTCTTTCGCGGTACGGCAATGGAGCGCGAATACGATGAACATCCCGAGCGTTTTCGCTTCTGGGAGTTGGAGGAGTATCTCGACCTTTTTACCGAGATTTTGCGCCGTCTGCGCCCCGATATTGTGGTCGAGAGATTTGCCAGCGAAGCACCTCCGCGTTACCACTACGGCCGTAATTGGGGCTTGGTACGCAACGAGACACTTTGGAATATGCTCGAAAAACGTCTCACCGAGCGCAACGCTTGGCAAGGCGAACTAACGGAAAACTTTTAGCCATAGAGACACAAAAGGCTGTCCGAAAACGGAACAGCCTTTTGTATTAGGAGTGACTCCTAAATACATTGTAGCGGTTTTACTATTTCATAAACTCTGCTACCTGGTCGTTTGGAAGAACTGCCTCCTTGAAAATGTAAGCACCGGTCTTCTCCGACTTAACCATCTTGATGCACTTGGTAAACTGCTTACCTACACCTGTTCTAAGGGTTGCGACTGCTTTCTTTGCCATAACTCTTTACCTCCTTAATTACTTAATTTCACGATGTAAAGTTACCCTCTTCAAGTATGGATTGTACTTCTTACGCTCCAAACGGTCAGGGGTGTTCTTCTTGTTCTTTGTGGTGATGTAGCGCGACATTCCTGGTACGCCACTCTCCTTCTGCTCGGTGCACTCCAAGATGACCTGAACTCTGTTACCTTTCTTTGCCATAGCTTGTTAATGTTTAGTAGATTTTCTTGGGAGCAGCAGCACCTTTGAGAGCAGCAGCGAGTCCCTTCTTGTTAATTGTTTTGATTCCCGAAGTCGAAACCTTCAAGGTAATCCATCGGCCTTCCTCCTCCGACCAGAAACGCTTAGTCTTCAAGTTTGGTGAGAACTTGCGCTTGGTCTTAACGTTGGAGTGCGAAACATTGTTTCCCACGAGGGCCACTTTTCCTGTAATTTCGCAAACTTTCATTGTTACTAAAATTTTTAATTAAATCCCATTTGGGGTTGCAAATATACGAAGAATATTCTGAACAAACAACCTTGCAAAGAAAATTTTGCAAAAAAGTTAAAAAAGGGTAACTTTGTACCAAATGACTTAATAAATTCCTAAAACAAATATGAAACAGATTTTTCTTTCGTTATTTTTGTTGCTTCTCGTGGGAGGAGGATTGACAACCATTTCGGCGCAGGAGCGTATTGATGTCGGTGCAGAGTTGTGGATTGAGCCATCGCAAACCGAAGCCGAGGTCGATGGTTGGGTTAAGACCATGGCCGATAGTAAGATGCGTTCGGCTCGCGTTTTCTTGATGTGGAACTACATCGAAACAGCACCAAAGAAGTACGATTTTCACCTCTACGATGCGTTGTTCCGTGCTGCCGAGCGATATGGTGTCGAGATCGAAGCGACACTCTTCTGCACCCACGCCCCCACCTTCTACTGCAAGAAGTATGGCTACTCGACGCAGCGACACGTCCTCTACTACTCCAAAGAGATTAAGGCCCTCTCCGACGAGTTTATTCGTGAGTGTGTAGTGCGCTACCGCGACAGCAAGGCTCTCGGCTCGTGGTGGATTCTCAACGAGGCCCGCAGTTTCAAGGCAAACGACCCTTACACGGTCGAATTTACGCAAAATTGGTTGCGCAATAAGTACGGCACTATCGAGGCCCTCAACAAAGAGTGGATTACCGACTTCAGGTCGTTCGAGGAGGCCAAATACGACCCAATGTGGCAATCGAACAGGGCATTCGTCTGGAACGCTGCGCCGAGGGATTGGATGGATATCTCGCGAGACCTCCTGACACACACTTTTGCAGAGATCACCAAGACCGTCCGCAAGTACGACAAAAAGACTCCTATCACATCGAACCCTGCCGATTTCTTCGGCTCGCTCGACCGTTACGACCTCGCCACTTTGCGCGGTGTATTCGACATCTTCGGAGCATCGATGCACGCAGCTTGGCAGTTGCAGATGATGCCACGAGAGAAGTACGCATACTCCACTGCCGGCATCTGCGAAATACTACGTTCTCACGCCCCTAACAACCTCTTCTGGGTAGGAGAAATGCAGGCCGGAAACAACATCTTCTCGGGACGCACGCCTATCTGCCCTGAACGTGCCGACCTTGCACAATGGGTATGGTCGGGAATTGGTACAGGCGCACGCAAGGTTATATATTGGAGTGCCAACTACCGTCGCCAAAGTGGCGAAGCCGGAGAGTGGGGAGTCTTTGGCTTCAAGGGCGAGGATACCGACCGTTCTCTCGTAACAAAGGAGATAAATGAGGTATTGGAGAAAAATGGCGATTTCTTCGGTGCATCAAAGCCCGAGCTATCGAACATCACTCTAATCTTAAGCCCCGAGACACAGCGTATGTTGCGCCATATACGCTCAGAGTATGTAGGCGTTCGCGAAACAGAGCCCAACTCGCAAGTATATACGACATTCCACTGGTTTGAGGCGTTATCCGAGCGTGGCTACCAGCCTCAAATGCGCTACTTCTCGGACTACGAGTGGGGAAAACGTGGTGCGGGCGATGTTGTCATTATAGCCAACGCTTTTGCCGTGCCAAGCAATATTGTACCACAAATGGTCGAGTTCGTCAAGCGAGGCGGCAAGGTTATCTTGGAGGGCCTCACAGGCTTCTACAACGAGAATGAGGTATGCACCTCTCTTGTGCAATTCGACTTGGAGCCACTCGTCGGTGGCGTATATGAGGACATCCGTTATCGCGAAACCCCTCAACACTTCGATATTGAGGGGGTAGGCAAGGTTCTCGGACACGCCTGGCACCCAATTCTCCGAGCTACAGCCCCTACTGCACGAGTTATCGGCAAGGGAGCTGAAGGAGCTGTGGCTCTGCACAATAGACTCGGCAAGGGCGAAGTATTCTGGATTGCTCCATCGGTATCGATGTCACAGCTTAAAAAGGGCGAGTCGGGCGAACTATCCCACTTGGCAGATGCTCTTCTCGCAGAGCAACTTGCCGAGCAGCCATTCCGCTTTGCAGGATACACCAATGGCGCATTGATGCGAGTTTTGCGCAATGGCAACGAGTATGTAACAATCCTTACCAACAACCTGCGCACCCCATGTACGCTGAAACTTATCGCACCGAAGGGCCTCACAGCAACCCCAATCTTCGGTAATGCCAAAATCAACAAGTCGGGCAAAGTAACACTCGGCGACCGCGAAACAATAGTTCTGCGGTGGAGATAGAAAAGAGACAATAAAAGGGCCTGTCTAAAAATTTACCCATTAGACAGGCCCTTTTATTATGCGCCAAAATGAGTGGAACAGATGGATAATCACAGCCATAACATACAAAGGAATTATACATATATATTAGTTTATCCATCAAAAAAAATGCGATAAAACTTTGATTTTTAATTAAAAATTTCTAATTTTGTGACGATATTCCGCTTTAGGCCTAAAATCCCGCCCCTAACTTTTTTTAGGGGGGGGGATTTTGAGGTTTAATATAGTAAATATCAAAGAGTTAGAAAGACAACACACATTTTACTTAAATATCACACATTATGAAAAAGCTTTTCTATTCGCTTGCAGCAATCGTAGCATTGTTTGCAACGTCGTGTGTTCAGACTGATGTCGAGGACACAAAGCTCGGTGGCGAGGGCGTCGTAACCCTCTCTATCCAGACAAGCGGATTGGGCTC
>JAZQIS010000025.1:0-6479 GCA_045541235.1 Alistipes sp. | reverse complement strand
GGCTACCGTAACCCTGCAGGCACCGCACATTCCGGTACCATCAACCATCAGGGTATTCAAACTTACCACAAGCGGCAAATCATATTTTTTCGCGGTGAGGGTTACAAATTTCATCATTATCATAGGGCCAATCGCCACACAGCAGTCGTACTGCTTACCCTCGCCGACAAGCTTCTCGAGTAGGGTAGTAACCAACCCGTGAAAGCCCTCCGAGCCATCGTCTGTAGCGATATAGAGGTTTGTGGCAACTTTGCGCATCTCCTCGGCATAGATAAGCAAATCCTTTGTCTTTGCTCCGACAATAACATCGACCTCCACGCCGCGCTCTGCGAGCCACTTTACCTGCGGATAGACGGGTGCTGCACCCACGCCGCCACCTATAAATACAAATCTCTTCTTGCGCAGCTCCTCGACAGGCTCCTTCACAAAGTCGGAAGGGCGACCAAGCGGACCTGCTACATCTGCGAGGAACTCACCCGCACCCTTTGCCACAATCTTGCGCGTCGAAACGCCCAAAGCCTGTGTTACAAGGGTTACAGTGCCCTCCATCTCGTCGTAGTCGGCAATCGTTAGCGGAGTACGCTCACCGTGCTTGTCGGCACGTACTATAACAAACTGTCCCGGACGAGCCGAGTGTGCAATACGCGGAGCCTTGACACGTGTCAAGTAGATATTTTCCGCAAGTTCTCTCTTTTCTACTATTTCAAACATAGTTTTCTCTTTCTCTATCCCTCGGCAATGGCCGACTCTTTATCCCTCGACAATGGCCGACACTCTAACGGTCAGCACAGGCATCTTCGGATCGGTACTGACAATGCGCAACTTCTCGACCACAGCCCCAAACGGCAGGAGCGAAGGATTTATCACAACCTTTATCGTTCTGCTACCTCCGGGCTCTATTGTGGGCCCTCCAACGAGTCGAACCGAAAAACCCACTTTATCGAGTTCCAATTTTCGTATTGTAAGTGCCTCATTACCACGATTATACACCTTCACACCGCGTACAATCTCCGTAACATTGCACTTTACAGCCCCAAATTTAATAAAATTTTCGGACATAGCAATCATTTGAGGACTTTTATTTGCATTTTCTTTGCGAGAATCTATCGCAAGTCCGTTTATTATAAACGGATATGGCGCCTTCACCCCATCCACAACCAACCAAACAGAGTATGCCAACGAGCCATAAACGCCACTATTCTCAGGCAACAAACAACCAAAATTAATGGCCACCTCCTTGCCTGGAGCGAGGGTAGTCGGGCAGTAGAACTCCAACTCCGAGTAGGGATTCTCTATAGCGAGAGTAACACTCCTCTTCGAGCTATTGAAAATCTCGAACGACGACTGCTTCAACTTCCCATGCTCGACATATCCGAACGAGTGGGCGTTATTACCTGCACGCACACCTCTGCCCATTGCGAGGGGAAATCTCTCCTCCATAGTTTTTACACGCGGACGCACATTACCCGTGATGAGCAGAGCATCCTTGAGCACCCCCTTATTCGTCACAATGGTAACCTTTCGAGCAAAGGCTCCCGGGTAGTTCATAGGGCTAAATACCACCTTCACCACCGAAGTCTCGCCAGGCAACACCGGCTTTTTGGAAAATTCGGCCGTAGTACAGCCACACGAAGAGTAGGTCGAAACAATCACAATAGGCTCGCTCGAGATGTTGCGAAAAGTGAAATTCTGGGACACCGAGCCGCCATCTTCGGCGATTTCGCCAAAATTGTGCGATTTTTTTTCAAAACGTATTTGCGCACTCGCTACACTATAAAATAGTGTAAGTACCGCAATAATGGATATTCTCAGTATAGTTTTCATAGGGACAAAGATAATTTTTTTAATTTTTTTTTGCAAAAGTTTTGCAGAATAAAAAATTTGCTCTATATTTGCACTCGCAAAACGGAAACAACCGCAATGCAAGGTTCTATAAAAACGCCTGAATAGCTCAGTTGGTTAGAGCACATGACTGTTAATCATGGGGTCCTAGGTTCAAGTCCTTGTTCAGGCGCTATTGCGCAAGGGTTGCAAAAGAGATTTTTCGACGGAGGCACAAAGTTGAGCATAAGCAAGACCGAGGTTGAGAGCAACGGAAGTTGAAGGAGACGGAGGTTGAGCAGGTGTAAGACTGAGACTGAAAAGGTGCTACGAGTAAATGAGGTCGATGTGGATAGCGATTAAGTTGAAGATGAAGAATCGGCAGTCCCGAGCCATTTTTGAAAAGGGAGTTTAGCTCAGCTGGTTTAGAGCATCTGCCTTACAAGCAGAGGGTCGGCGGTTCGAATCCGTCAACTCCCACAACAAAACAAGGATGAAGATGTCGAAAGACATCTTTTTTGTTTTTAAGACCTCACACATTTACAGATATGAGCAAGCTTATTATACCCAAAGCATACACTGCAGCACTAACACTCCAACAGACCGAGATAGCAATCAAGGTCATCAAGGACTTTTTCCTCGCAAGCCTCTCCACAGAGTTGCGCCTACGACGTGTTACAGCCCCCCTCTTTGTCCTCAAAGGGCTGGGAATGAACGATGATCTCAGTGGCACGGAACACCCCGTAACATTCCCCATAAAGGATATGGGTGGGGCGGAGGCTGAAGTGGTACACTCCCTTGCAAAGTGGAAGCGCGTAACACTTGCCGAATACGAGGTCAAGAGTGGCTACGGCATCATTACCGATATGAATGCCATTCGTGCCGACGAGGAGCTGGACAACCTCCACTCACTCTATGTCGATCAGTGGGATTGGGAGCGCGTAATGGAGAGCTGCCAACGCAATGTCGAATACCTAAAAAATACTGTGCGACAGATATATAACGCCATTCTTCGCACCGAGTATCATATCTGCGAAACCTATCCGCAAATCGAGCCGTTCCTGCCCGAGGAGGTCACATTTATCCACTCCGAGGAGCTTCTGCAACGCTATCCCGACCTCTCGCCAAAAGAGCGCGAGGATGCCGTTTGCAAGGAGTATGGCGCAGTATTTATTATCGGTATAGGTTCGACCTTGAGCAATGGAGAAAGGCACGACAGCCGCGCCGCCGATTACGACGACTACTCGACAATTTCGCCATCGACAGGACTCCCCGGATTAAATGGAGACCTGCTTATATGGTATCCGATTCTTGAACGCGCCATCGAGCTCTCCTCAATGGGTATTCGCGTCGATAGCGAGGCTCTCGTTCGACAACTCGCCGAAAGTGGCAAAGAGGAGCGCAAGAATCTCTATTTCCACCGTCGCCTCCTCGAAGGTACTCTGCCTCAGACCATAGGTGGCGGAATCGGTCAGAGCCGACTATGTATGATATTGCTGCACAAGGCACACGTGGGAGAGACACAATCGAGCATCTGGCCCGACGATATGCGCAGCGAATGTCTTGCGCACGGCATCACACTTATATAGAGACAACAAAAGCAGCCTCGCACGAGGCTGCTTTTTCTCTGATTACCGCATAGGGTTATCGTGGCTGACCACCCTGCGGACGAGGACCCTGACCAGGATTGCCACCACGTGGACGACGAGGTCCATTTCCTATGGTAAAAATCTTGGAGAGTTGCTCCGGAGTGAGGTAGTTCACAAAGACCTTGATATACTCCTTCTTAACCTGAATAATCTGCTTATCGCCATTGAGTTGCGCCATCATAATCTTCTTGGCAACCTTAATGGTCATCTCGTCATTCTTGTAGGAATCCACGAGGGTCTTGGTATCCTTACGAACGGCACGAATCTCGCGCTGATACGCCTGATATACAGGAGCAAACTTCTTTGCCTGCTCGGGGCTCATATTGAGCTGCTTCTGTAACATCTCAATCATACGAGCACCACGATCGCCACCGCGCTGACCTCCTTGCGGGCCACCCTGTGGAGGTTGTGCCGAAACGGTAACAAATGCCAATACGGCAATAATCATCAAAAGAATCTTCTTCATAGTTTTTATTGTATTAGAGTTTTGAGTATGCAAATATAGCATATTTTTCCAAGATTTCACTCGACCGATGACAAAAATTGCATAATATCGCGTTCGTCAGCATAGTCGAATAGGGTTGGTCGCTGCGCACATCCAATCCCCACAGTGCGCGAATGTAGGCCTTCTATAGCACTCACAACACACTGTAGCACAGCATCATTGTCGGCTAACCACTTGCGCACATCCGCAATATCCGAATACTCGGTAACATTCACTTGACTGAGATAGCGAGGAAACTCCGCTGCCGACGAGACGAGAACAGCCTCGCCCAAATCCTCGAGTTTTGCCCCCTGCATAGTAAGTAACGCCCTACTTTGAAGGTAGTTATTGTGATATGCACGACACATCGTTCGGGTAGGCAATCGCAATTTATAACCCTTTGGCACAAAGATTAGCGACACGTTGCGACACCCCAAACCCGAGTGAATAAACACATCATCGGCAAGGGCCTCAATATCGCTCTGCGATTCACATCCCGAAAGTACCGCCACCGAATGGCGGCTACCACGAAGGAGGGAGGGTATATGGCCGAATGTCGCACGAAAATGGATATTTGCGCTATCACTTCCTGTAGCTATGACCGCATCATATTGCCCCCCTTCAACATATCGTTCGATGGCTATTAAAGGCTCTATTTCACGCAACAACTGCTCGACGTAGGCCTCCAACACGCAATCCTTACTCGAAGGTTTAACACAAGGGATATTGCCGCTTGCCAAGACACACATAAGGTCGAAAAATCCGACCAAAGGGATGTTGCCCGCCATAATAACAGCCACACGCTTAGGCTCGTGCGATGGGGCAATAGGGTAGTGAGAGAGCCATTGCGAGAGCTTTTGTTCATCAAGCAATTCGATTCTCAACGCCTCCACAGCATAACGAATATCGTTTACCGAGAACCACTCATTTGCCGCCAAAGCACGCGCTATCACAGAGCGCGACTGCTCGTCAGAGCCAAACTCTGCAAGGCGAACCCCAAGTTCCGAAAATATCTCTACCGTACTCTTCACGAGTACAAAGGTAGCAAAATTTTCTATTTTTTGGCACGATAGTACGACTCATCGAGCCCTAAAACGAAACTTTTTCGCATAATAAGCGACAATAGGGCCACCATAGCCACCACCACAGCACTCGCCACAAATGGGAAGGACTCCTCCTTCTGTCGGAATATTCGCTCGGCAAAATCGACCACAAACGGACAGACTACCACCGCCACATAGTTCATCGTCATAACTACCGAAAGAGCCTTCGTGGCAGCCTCGGGCGGTGCGATAATTGCTGTTTTATCGTAGATTATAGGTTGCAGTACGCCATAGCCTACACCCGTAAGTATCACACCAAGTGTCATCAACGGAATATCGGGTACGGTACCCACAAGCAGCAGTCCCACCACAACCAAACATAGCGAGATAAATATTGTCATCGAGCGCGTGCGACGGATAATCACATTAAGCATCAATCCGGGCAACATAATGGCGAGGAAAAAGAGCGAAATCATCACGCTCGAAAACTCCTGCGGAAAGCGATACTTTTCGAGCAGGAAGGAGAGGTAGAAGGTGATAACAAGCGTTGTAAATGTTATCACAAAGTAGAGCACCGACAGCCCCACAAGCCGTCCCCAATGAATCTTCGATTGGCGAAGCTGGTCGCTCTCCATTGGCTCGGGGGCAGCCTTTGCACCGCGCAGCGCGAGGAGCATAACCAACGACACGGCAGGGAGTAGATAGACCATAAATGCGAAATGCCAATCTTTCGCAGCAATCCAACCCACCACCGCCGTAGCAATCACGAGCGAGAGGTTATTCACCGCCGAGCTGACACCGAGTTGCTGCACTCGCATATCGCCCGTGAAGTATCGCACGACGAGTCCCGTCGAATAGGGTACCGCAATACCGGCTCCTGCGCCCATAATACACCCTGCAACAATCAGCAGGCGGATATCTTTGGCAAAGACGCACACCACGCCACTTGCGAAGAATATTGCCAACCCCACCGCGAGGAGTTTGAGCGACTCGCCTCGTTCGGAGAGCCATCCCGAGAACAACACAAAGGGGATTATAAGCAGCGACGGCAACGATGTAAGCATCTGAATTTCGAGTTGCGAAGCGGAGGGGAAAATTTTGCTTAGATCCTCCAAAATAGGAGATATGGCCAACCCGGGCAACGATGTTACGGCCGATACCGACCAAATGGCCAACAAGGCCCAAAGGGATATTTCGCCCTTACCGGTAGAGATTTTCATAGCGACAAGATTTTAGCTTTATCGCTATAATGCAATGAAAGTGCCACACCGAGCGGAAAACGGAAAACGGAAAACGGAAAGCGGAACCGACGCTGCGGAGCGAGAGCAGAGGGCAAACTTGTTTGCACTATGCCGAGCCGCGAGGAGGAAAAGCCTGCGAAGCAGGATTAAAACGGAAAACGGAAAGCGGAACCGACGCACGAAGCAAGAGCAGAGGCTGCTTGCAGACTATGCCTTGCAAGAAGGAGGAAAAGCCTGCGCA
>JAZQIS010000024.1:0-4098 GCA_045541235.1 Alistipes sp. | reverse complement strand
TGGGGGGGGGTGGAGGCAAAGGAGCTATATTCAAATCTTTTTTTGGTGGATTTTCTTTCACACGTAAAACTTTTATGCTATCTTTACATTGAAATTGTAGAATAAATATAGCATAATGAAGCGATACACAGTTCTTGCACTTGCGATTTTAGCCCTATTTGCGGGTTGCATATCCAAAAAAGCGGCACAGTCATCCGTCGGAGAAGAGATGCTCGAGATGCTCAACAAGCAGGGTCTGAGCCTTCTCGTATTTAAGGACGACTCCCTAACCACTCATACCAATCGCGGCATCGCAGACCTACTCTCACTCGTGGCGACACACCCCGAGCGTCTTGAGGGGGCCATAGTTGCCGACAAGGTTATCGGCAAGGCAGCTGCAGCCCTAATGGCAACGGGCGGAGTGGTGGAGGTTCATACCAACATCATCTGCACCCCCGCACGAAAGCTGCTGGAGGGAGAGGGCATCAAGGTCTTTGCCTCGAAGGAGGTTCCAAAGATTCTTAATCGCGACAAATCGGCCACTTGCCCTATGGATAGTCGGTTGGAGGGAATCGAAACCATCCAAGAGTGTGTACAAATCTTACAAAATATACCACCCGTATTATGAGACGTAAAACTAATCTACTGCGCACGATACGCATCGTATTGGCAACCCTCTTCTTTGCAGCGGTTACCCTACTCTTTCTCGGCGTAGGATGGCAATTCAATATGTGGTTTGCGTGGGTTGCAAAGGTTCAATTCCTGCCGGCACTTATGGCCTTGGACTTTATCGTTTTGGCAATCCTCATTGTGCTGACTCTTCTCTTTGGCCGACTCTACTGCAGTGTTGTTTGCCCATTGGGAGTTATGCAGGATATCTTTGGATGGTTCGGCAAGAGAGAGAAGAAAAACCGCTACTCCTATTCGACCGAGAAGCGTTGGCTGCGTTACTCTATATTGGCGATATTCATCGTCTGTCTTATTATCGGTTTTGCCCCCGTAACGACACTTCTTGCCCCCTATTCGGCCTATGGTCGCATTGTCAACTCACTATTTAGGCCACTCTACGACCTACTCGGCAACGCTTTGGCTCTTATTGACACACACTTCGAGTGGTATCTCATCCCCAAGGCAGAATTGTGGTTGCGCAGTGTTACAACACTTGTTGTGGCACTCCTTACAATAGTGGTTTTGGGAGTACTCGCTTGGCGCAATGGCAGAAGCTACTGCAATACAGTATGCCCTGTGGGAACTATACTCTCTTTCTTTGCACGTTTCGCCTTTTGGCGCATAGAGGTCAATGAGGAGAAGTGCAACAAGTGCTCCTTGTGCGAACGCAACTGCAAGGCGGCTGCCATCGACTCAAAGAGTGGCAAGGTTGATTACTCGCGATGCGTAGTTTGCGGTGACTGCATCGACAAGTGCAACCACGATGCACTGCACTATAAACCTATCTCATTCCGTCCTAAGAAGGCTAAAGAGAGTAAGAACGACAAGCCCGATTCACCCGAGCGACGCGCTATACTCACGGGAGCCCTTGTTGCGGCCGGAACATCAGCCATGGCACAGGCCAAAATCAAGGTCGATGGAGGTTTGGCCGAGATTGAGGATAAGAAGGCTCCTTGCCGCAAAACTCCACTAACCCCTCCGGGCTCCGACTCTGCTCGCAACATGCAGCAACACTGTACAGCGTGTCAGTTGTGCGTGAGTGCCTGTCCTAACAATGTTCTGCGTCCTTCGACCGACCTTCAACGCTTCATGCAACCCGAGATGTCGTTCGAGCGCGGATTTTGCCGTCCTGAGTGTAACCGCTGTTCGCAAGTATGCCCTACGGCCGCCATCAAGGCCATAGAGCCCGAAGATAAGACGGCCATTCGCATTGGTCGCGCCGTATGGATTGCAGAGAACTGTATCCCCGTAACTAAGGGCGACAAGTGCGGAGCTTGTGCTCGCAACTGCCAAGCCGAGGCGATATTGATGGTGGACTATACCACCTCCGATGGCCGCAAGGTGCAGGTACCAACTGTTGATGCCGAGCGATGTATTGGTTGTGGCGAGTGCGAATATCTATGTCCGGCTCGACCATTCAGCGCAATTTATGTAGAAGGTTACACCACTCATCACAAAGACTAATTATGGATAGACGAGATTTTATCAAATCGGCCACATCAGCAATAGCAGGCTCATCGTTGCTATTCTTCGTTTGGAAGAGTAAGAGAGACTCTGCCACATCCGCCACCTTCGATAGTAACCCCGAAGATATGACACACCGAGTTAATCCCAATAGTGGCGACAAGGTGTCGTTGTTGGGATATGGTATGATGCGTCTGCCTCAGAAGGAGGTCGAGGAGGGTGCGCCATACGAGTTGGACCAGGAGAGGATAAACGAGTTGGTGGATTATGCCCTCTCTCACGGAGTAAACTACTTCGATACGGCACCCGTATATTGCCAAGGAGAATCCGAGAAGGCTACGGGCATTGCTCTTGCTCGACATCCGCGCAGCAGCTATTTCGTGGCAACCAAGTTGAGCAACTTCTCGGAAAGTGCGTGGCCTCGAAAGGAGTCTATAGCTATGTTCGAGCGTTCGCTCGAATATCTACAGACCGATTATGTAGATTATCTCCTACTCCATAGTATTGGTGGAACATCCAAAGAAAAAGATGCCTTGCAGACCTTCAATGGCCGCTATATCGACAATGGGATTCTCGATTGGCTCGTTGAACAAAAGGCCAAGGGGCGTATTCGCAACCTCGGATTCTCCTATCACGGTGATATAGGAATCTTTGATATGTTACTCCGTTGGCACGATGAGGGCAAATACCATTGGGACTTTGTACAAATACAGCTCAACTACCTCGACTGGAACCACGCCAAGGTACAGAAGTCGCGAAATACCAACGCCTCCTATCTCTATGCCGAACTGGAGAAACGCGGTATTCCGGTAATCGTTATGGAGCCACTTTTGGGCGGTCGCCTGGCAAAACAGCCGGCACACATCCTACGCGAAATGAAACGTATGGAGATCGACGCAACCCCCGCCAAGTGGGCTTTTCGCTACGCCGGAACACCCGAGAAGATTCTCACCGTGCTAAGTGGAATGACCTATATGGAGCATCTGCAGGAGAATTGTCACACATTCTCGTCTCTGCGCCCAATCACAGCCGAGGAGAACGATATGCTGATGCACCTTGCCGATGCAATTTGCGATTTGGATGCCATACCTTGTACCGCTTGCAACTACTGTATGCCTTGCCCATACGGAATCGATATTCCATCGGTATTTGGCTACTATAACAACAGTATTGCCGAGGAACTTTTGCCAAAGGGAGACGATAAAAATGATTCATCATTCCGCAAGGCCCGAAGAAAATGGCTTATCGGTTACGATAAAAAGGTAGAGCGCATGAGGCAGGCTGACCATTGCATTGGTTGCAACCACTGTATGTCGCACTGCCCGCAAAGAATCAACATTCCCGAGAAGATGCGCTCCATTAATGAATTGGTCGAGAAACTCAAACAGGGATAAATGTGTAATTCTTTTTGAAAGTTCCTACAAAATAACTAACTTTGCTCTCGCTTCCGCGAATTAGATATTTGTGGGTCAAATATTGCATAGAGTTAAACTTAATTATAGCACTAACTATGAAGAGAAGAACCATTGTACTTGCCATACTCTTTGTGGCAGTCGTTGCAGCATCACTCTGCTACATCTATTTTGGCAAAAACGATGCACCTTACACAATCAAGAATGGAATGATTCATTTTGCCGAGCCTGAGCGTACCGAGGGTCAGACCTCGATGCTCGGTTTTGCAGCTGAGCCTATCGATACGGTTCGCATAGGTATTATTGGTATCGGACAGCGCGGTAGAGGTCCACTCAAGCGTATGTCCTATATTGAGGGGGCCAAGATTGTTGCCATCTGCGACCGCCACCAAAAGAATCTCGACAAGGGCCAGGCCCGTCTCGAGAAGTATGGTTCGCCACGTGCCGACGAGTATGTTGGCGACGATGCGTGGATGGAGATGTGTCAGCGCGAGGATATAGACCTCATCTACATCACAACTCCTTGGTCACTCCATACCCCAATGGCAGTATATGCTATGGAGCACGGCAAGCA
>JAZQIS010000023.1:0-16600 GCA_045541235.1 Alistipes sp. | reverse complement strand
CCCTGCCACAACTACACAAACCAAGGCCCTTTCGCTATCGTTCGTAGGTAGCGACAAGGAGATTACTGCAACAAACCTCGAATCTATTGCGAGTGATGAGGATGGAGTCTATACATACTGCGTGAATGTTGCTCCGGCAACCCTCCCTGCAAATACTCTCACGATTACTGCGGTTGGTATTGACGGCTCCACCCTCACTCGTGTTATAGATAAAGAGGTAACTATCGCTGCAAGCCACCGTTCCGGATTCCTTCTCACTTGGGAGAGCGCAACTTTGGAGGGTGCAACCATCGAGACTTGGTACGATGAGTACACCAACGAGGATCCGAACTTCAACTTGGCGGCTAGCACCATCTATGTCGATAATGTAAAGGTTCAGGGCAATCTCTCTGCCGAGCAGGTCTTGGCTATTGGTGTGAAGCTCAATGACGTGTTCCACGAGGCATCGCAGCAGAGTGGCGTATTGTCAATCGAGCCTATCGTTATCTCGGGCTTGACAAGCGGCTCCTATAAGGTTCAGCCTGTGGCAAAGGTGCTTATCAATGGCGAGGAGAAGTGGTTGGAGTGTGGTGAGGTTACCAAGAATGTAACCACAATACCCGAGATTACATCCTACGAAGTACGCTCCTCGTATTCCTACAATGGCTCGCAGTCCAAGACCAATAGCATCGATGGTGGTTTGATGAAGATAAAGGCAAATATCTCCGATTCGTATATTGCCAACAATCTCGTAGATGGCAAGAAATATACTATCCACTACGGCTCGAATACTGCGACTCATACTCTCGGCTCGGAGTGGAGCAAGACTCTTGCTTACGGCTCGTGGGGTAAGTACGATTGCTATGTAACAGTTGTGCTTGGCAATGGTTATACCCTCACCTCTACAAAATATACCACCCACGTTACGGGAATACCGTGCTCATACGCTTTCTACAATAATGGAACTACTGATATTTCAGCTGCTGAATCTGCTGGATGGAAATTTACGGGTACAGGAACCCAAAGTGACCAGGTTTGGATATGCAAAAAGAATTCGGTAGGAGTTATTGGATCCCCAAAATTCCACATTCCTGCTAATATCAGTACTACAAGTACGCTATCGCACAGATTCTATTACATAGGTTCCGGTAGTATCAATGCCTATGTAGGAGCATCGTCGAGCCCGTCATCGGCGGTAAAAACTGCAACATTTACAGTCGGAGGAACGCTGGATACGGGTGAGACCGGCGATCTTCTTACTCATAAGGGAGAAGATACCGATGTTGTTTTGACGAGTTCGGCCCCATATATTACTATCACGTCGGATGCAAAAGGCAAATACTCTACTGCCTATCATTACGTTCACGCAATTAAGATAGAGTACAGATAGTGGAGATTGTTTCAATCAGACAAATTCGCCCTCGCAGTTACGATTGCGGGGGCGTTTTCTTTAGTCACCTATTTCCTCTATTTTTTGCGATTTCCGTTTTATTTCTTATCTTTGCGCATCAGTTAAGAAAAATAGTTTAGCTCCTTGATATTATGTTGAGCAGAAGAGTACTCAGAACTAAGGTCGTAAAGGCTGTATATGCCCACGTGCAGTGCGAGGGTTTGACCCCCGTTGCAAGCGAGAAGAATCTCGTGCTTTCGATCGATCGAGCCTACGACCTCTATTTTCATCTACTCGCACTCGTTCCCGAGATTGCCGAGTATGCTGCCGAGCGTATCCGTATCGGCGAAAACAAGAAGTTGCCCACATACGACGATTTGCACCCTAATCGCAAGTTTGTAGAGAATAAGGTTGTCGTGCGCCTCGCCGAGGATGAGAGTCTGTTGGCGGAACTCAAAAATCGCAAGCTCTCGTGGAAAAACCACCGCGACCTTATTGTGGCTCTCTATAATGCGCTTATCCGCCAGCCATTCTACCAGAAGTATATGCTCTCCGAGGAGCGCTCCTTCCGCGAGGATGCACAGCTGGTGTCGGATATCTATATGACTATGCTCGAGGAGTTCGAGCCTCTCGAAAATGCACTCGAGGAGCAGTCTGCATTGTGGAATGACGACCTCGGCTTTATCCTTACTATGGTGTCGCGTACCATCCTCTCTATGCGAGAGACGCACGAGGCTATTAAGGTTATGCCGCAGTTTAAGAGCGACGAGGACCTCGACTATGCAAAGTCGTTGTTGCGCTTCTCTATTGCGGGATTCGATCGTATCTCCCTCCTTCTCGACAACTCTATGAGTAATTGGGATATCGAGCGTGTTGCCCTTATGGACCAGATAATCCTCATTACAGCTATTGCCGAGGCCGAGAACTTCCCGTCCATACCTGTTCGTGTAACAATGAACGAGTATATCGACATCGCCAAGTGTTACTCCACCGCTTCAAGTGGTAGCTTTATCAATGGCGTTCTCGACAAAATTATCTCTCGTCTGACCGAGGAGGGCAAGATTGTTAAGTCGGGTAAGGGACTTTTGTAGAAATGGCAAAAATATTGATATAAATAATTAACTAAAACACTATTACAATTATGTTTACACTATTGCAAGCACCAGAGGCTGCTTCAAATGCAGCAACAGCAACCGTAACAGAGGTTGCGACAAATGTAGTAGAGCAGGCTGCACCCGTAGCAAACGAGGTTGCAGAAGTGGTTAATGAGGCCACAACTGCCAATCCTCAGGCCGGTGGCAACTGGACATTCTGGGTTATGATTGCGGCAATGATTCTCATCATGTACTTCTTTATGTGGCGTCCTGAGTCTAAGCGTCGTAAGGAGATGCAGAAGTTCCGTGACGGACTCAAGGCCGGAGATAAGGTTATCACTGCCGGTGGTATCTATGCCGTAGTAAAGAAGGTTGAGGAGACATCTCTCCTTATTGAGGTGGATAGCAATGTAACTCTCCGCATCGATAAGAATATGGTGGTGGCTGCTCCTACAGCTAATACAGAGAAGTAAAAAGTAGGCCTGATTGGCTCTTTTTGCGCAAGAAATCGGATAATTTTGAATTACCCGATTTTTGCGTTTGAAATGCAACAAAACTTAACTAACACAAATAGACTATGAAAAAACTGATTCTTTCGTTTGTTGCTATTGCTATGGCGACAACGCTCTTTGCCCAGAAGAAGACGGAGATGATGTCGTGGGACGAGGCTTATGCTAAGGCCGATGAGGTGTTGAAGACTCTCTCGCTTGATGAGAAGGTCGAGATGACACAAGGCCACAATAGGTTTTTCCTTCCGGGTGCGCCAGCAAAGGGACTTCCACATGTATTTATGGTGGACGCTTCGGCAGGTGTGCGCATCAACAACAGATTGATCGATCAGAACGAGGTGCGTCACCCGCAGAAGACCACTCAGTTCCCAGCAACTATCGCCCTTGCATCGACCTTCAACACCGAGTTGGCAAAGCAGTATGGCGAGGCAGTAGGTTACGAGACCCGTATGGCTGGTGCCGGTGTGTTGCTCGGCCCTGGTATGAATATCTACCGTTCGTCGCAGTGCGGTCGCAACTTCGAGTATATGGGCGAGGACCCATATTTGGCTGCCCGTATGGTCGAGAACTATGTTGTAGGTATGCAGGGTACAGGCACAATGGCGTGCTTGAAGCACTTTGTTTGCAATAACACCGAGTTCTTGCGTAGAATATCGAACTCGGTTGTTGACGAGCGTGCTATTATGGAGATTTATACCCCTGCATTCAAGGCAGGTATCGACGCTGGTGCCGGCTCTGTAATGACTTCGTACAACCTCCTCAATGGTGAGTGGTGTGGTCAGAGCAAGTATGTTATCACCGACCTCCTTCGTGGTACACTCGGTTTCAAGGGCTTGGTAATGACCGATTGGCGTTCGGTGTTCGATTGGAAGAAAATTGTTCTTTCAGGACAGAATGTTGAGATGCCTGGTGATCGTAATCAACCGCAGCACATCAACTCCGTACGTGGCTTATTGACTTCGGGCGAATTGACCGAGAAGAATATCGACGATATGCTCCGTCCAATGGTTGCAACTTGTATCCGCTTCGGCTTGTACGAGCGTTTCAAGAATGGCCAGCCAAATGAGGACGCTCTTGAAGCGAAATTCCCTCACCACGAGCAGGTGTCGTATCAGACCGCTGCCGAGGGCTCTATCATGTTGAAGAACAACGGTATTCTCCCATTGAAGGAGGGTCAGCAGGTGTTGCTCGTCGGTCGTTGGGCAAAGGTTGCTCCACAAGGAGGTGGCTCTTCGAAGGTTGATGGTTTCAACTGCGTAACCTCGGAGCAGGCTCTCCGTGCTGCACTTCGTGCACGAGTTAAGGCTGTTGAGAATCCCGATTTCATCGAGTTGCAGAAGGCTGATGTTGTGGTTGTTGCTACGGGTACTTTCGATAGTGAGAGTATCGAGCGCCCATTTGCTATGGAGCGTAAGGACGAGGCCTTGGTGCGTATGGCTTGCGCAGCCAACAAGAAGGTTATCGTTCTCGTGCTTTCAGGCTCGGGTATCGATATGAGTGCTTGGTACGACAAGGTATCGGCTATCATCTATGGCTGGTATCCTGGTCAGAGTGGTATGCAGGCTATTGCCGACATTATGGTTGGAAAGATTAACCCATCGGGTAAGCTCCCTATGACTATCGAGAAGTCGTTCAAGGACTCTCCGGCATACGGTATGATTCCTCGTGGTATGAGCATCAGCCACACCCAGAAGAATCTCAACGAGTTGTGGATTGCTCCGCGTACCTACGACGTACACTACAAGGAGTCTGTCCTTGTTGGCTACCGTTGGTACGAGTCGAAGGGCATCGAGCCTCTCTATCCATTCGGATTTGGTCTCTCCTACACCACTTTCGAGTTGGGTAAGTTGAAGGCTGCAAAGAATATTACGGCAGAGAAGCCATTGAAGGTTAGCGTTCGTCTCTCCAACACAGGTAAGATGGCGGGAGCAGAGGTTGTGCAACTCTATGTTTCGGAGAACAACCCTACGGTATTGCGTCCGAAGAAGGAGTTGAAGGCCTTCAAGAAGGTACACCTCGAGGCTGGCGCAAAGGCCACTGTTACCTTCGAGCTGAAGCAGTCTGACCTTGCCTTCTGGAACGACAAGACTCATGCGTGGGATGTGAATAAGGGCACTTATACCCTTCACGTAGGCAACTCGTCAGCAAATATCGCATCGACTTGCGAGGTTACTGTAGAGTAGTAAAAGCTACTTTACTCAATAGAAAAGGGGGCTAATGCTCCCTTTTCTATTGTATATATGAGAAAATATTATATATTTGCAAAAAATATTCATACTAAACGAACTTATAGCCGATGAAGAAGGTTGTTGCTTTTTCGCTGATGTTGATGTTGGGCCTTGTACTGTCGCAGCTGCTACCGTCGCAGATGGGTGCGGCCTATGGCGAGCTCAAACACACTGTTGAGTTGATGCTCGGCGTATGCTTGGCCTTTATAATGATAAATGTAGGTCGTGAGTTCGAGATTGACAAATCGAATGTCCGCATCTATGTCAAGGACTACCTTGTGGCTATGTTGGCAGCAGCTCTGCCGTGGTTATTTATCGCCATTTACTACATCTTTGCGATTATGCCGACCGAGTGGTGGGGTAGAGGCGATGTGTGGACCGAAACGCTTCTTTTGAGCCGATTTGCTGCTCCGACATCGGCGGGAATACTCTTCTCGATGTTGGCTGCGATGAACCTTCAGAAGAGTTGGATATATCAGAAGGCGCAGACTCTCGCAATCTTCGACGACCTCGACACAATTATCCTTATGGTACCTTTGCAGGTGGCAATGATTGGCGAGATGAATTGGCAGATGGTGGCTATGCTGACCGTCATCTTTGCGATGTTCTTTGTGGGTTGGCGGTATATGTCGCGCCTGAATATCTCGCAAAAGTGGTATGCCATTATTGTCTATGCGATGTTAGTCTATGGCGCAACGCTCTTTGTCTATTACATTACCGACCACTTCTTCGGCGAGAAGGGTGCAATCCATATCGAGGTACTTTTGCCCGCCTTTATCTTTGGTATGATTATCAACTACCGCCATATAGGAGGAAAAACCGAGGAGGGTGTCTCTACTGCCATCTCGTTGGTCTTTATGCTCCTTGTGGGAATGAGTATGCCTCTTATAGAGATGAATGGTTCGACGGTCGGTGAGGGCTCCGATAGTATTATTGCCACAGTTCCAATGATGTCGGGGTGGGAGATAGCGTTCCACGTTGTAGTGGTTACAATTCTCTCTAATCTGGGAAAGTTGGCACCTATGTTCTTCTACCGCGACCGCAGCCTGACCGAGCGATTTGCTCTGTCGGTAGGAATGTTTACTCGTGGCGAGGTGGGTGCAGGTGTGATATTTATAGCCCTCGGTTACAATATCGGAGGTCCGATACTCCTTATCTCGGTTTTGACCTTGGTGCTAAACCTTATTCTTACAATCGGCTTTGTATATGTGGTTAAGCACCTCGCCCTAAAGAGTGCAAAGAGCTAAGAAAGGTCAAGGTGCAGTGATATTCTATATCGTAGAGCGATTTGTCTTGTGTGCGAGGATTACTTTTAGTCGGTTGAGTTTTACCATCTTGGCGGCAATCTCCAGCTGCTCATCTTCGCTGATATCCTCGCGCTGAAGCTCTGCCTGCAACTCGCTTAATCGTGCCGCAACAACTTTAGTCTTGAAGAGAAGCATCGCTTTTGGTACACCCTTGCCCAACACCTCCGACTCCGTTGTTGTGTGTACCTCCTTCTTTGTCCAAATCTCGCTCATCGCATATTGATCGTCGATAAAGAGCAGGTCGGTGGCCGTGTCGCATACATCGATGTCGCTGTGCGCAGTCAGCTCCTCGGGCAGTAGAACGCGCCCTTCGTTGTGTGCCGTGCGGTAGAGATTGTAGATTTTGTTGTATGATTCATTTTGAAACTGCATCTCGTCCACCGACATCTCGTCGATGATTGTCGATGCAACATTCAAAGGCACAATGGTTCTTCCCTCGCGGTATTCGTAGTTCTTTGCTCCGTGTACGACGAGATAGTATATCAATTCGCGTTCGATAGTCGCCAGACTGCTGCCTACGGTCAATTCTCCGAAGTGCTCCCCCTCCTCGCTTTGCGGAGTCTCCCCGCGCCTCTTCCATATTTGGCGGCCTTCGCGTTGTATAAAGTCGCTTGCCTCTTTGTCGCCCAACGAGTTTACTCTCTTCTTTGCAACCTCGGTTACCAAGATATCCTCGCTCATATTCATTATCTTGGCGCACTCCTTAATATAGAATGAGCGTTGAATACTATCCGGAATCTCGGCTATCGACTGCACAATATCTCGCGCAACCTCGCTACGCTTTATAGGGTCATCTCCTGCATCGGTAAGGAGCAATCTTGCCTTGTAGGAGATGAAATCTTGGCTATTTTGCTTTATATATTGGTGGACCTCCTCTGCAGCGTGGGTGCGGGCAAATGAGTCGGGGTCATCCTCGACAGGTAGCAGCACCACACGAACATTCAATCCCTCTTTGAGAATCATATCGATACCGCGCAATGAAGCCTTCTGTCCTGCGGCATCGCCATCGTACATTACGGTAATATTTTTGGTAAAGCGCGATAGAAGTCGTATCTGCTCGGTCGTAAGCGACGTTCCCGACGAGGCAACCACATTCTCCACACCCGATTGGTGCATCGAGATAACATCGGTGTAGCCCTCGACCATTATGGCGTAGTTCTGCTGCTGAATAGCCTTCTTAGCGAAGTAGAGACCATAAATCTCGCGCGACTTGCTGTATATTTCACTCTCGGGCGAGTTCTGGTATTTGGCAACCTTCTTGTCGGTGCGGAGCGTGCGACCTCCAAATGCCACGATACGACCCGAAACATTGTGTACGGGGAACATTACGCGCTCGCGGAAACGGTCGAAAACGGCTCCATCGCCCTCTCGTTTAATGGATAGACCGGTCGAGAGGAGGAACTCCTCTTTGTAGCCTGCACGCAGGGCAGCTTGTGTCATTGTGTCGCCTCCCGATGGGCAGAATCCGAGTCCGAATTTGCGGATTGTGGCCTCCGAGAAGCCTCGGGCCTGGCGGAAATAGGAGAGTCCTACGCTGATACCTTCGTCCGAGTTGTGGAGCCTCTCCACAAAGTAGTCCGAAGCCCACGAGTTGAGCATAAACATACTCTCGCGGTCGTTATTGCGGCGAACATCCTCCTCGGTCTCCTCGCGCTCTTTAACCTCGATTCCATACTTTTTGGCTACGATTTTCAGTGCCTCGGGGTAGGAGATGTTTTCGTGCTCCATCACAAATGATACGGCATTTCCACCCTTACTGCAGCCGAAGCACTTGAAGAGACCTTTTGATGGGGATACGACAAACGAAGGCGTCTTTTCGTTATGGAACGGACAGCACGCCTGATAGTTTACACCCTTCTTTTTGAGCGTAACATAATCGCTTATCACCTCGACAATATCGGCCGCGGCATAGATTCTATCTATGGTATCTCTATCGATCATCGAGTGCAAAGATACTTAAAAAACGGAAAACGAAAAACGGAAAGCGGAAAACTTTTCATTCGGTAAGTAGTTGGTAGAGGGTAGTTAGTAGTTTTTAATCCCTACCGCCTATAATGCCACTGACGGCACCACTTCTACTCCTCGTAGAGCAGATATTTTCGGCGGAGGGCTTTGTAACGCTCCAAGTCGTTCTGCCATACGGCGCGAATCTCCTTTGCCGAACGCCCCTCGATAATCATCGTGCGAATGTAATCCACGCCCACCAACTTCTCGAAGAAGGATGTGAAGAACTTCTCGCCTATCCCCACACGCTTGTAGGCATCGATGATATATTCGAGGTTGAACCCTTTTGCTATAATCTCCTCGTATGGCAGGTCTCGCAAATCGACACCGTGGCACTCCTTGTTTAGTTGTGGCGGATACTTTGCTCCGGCAATGGAACGCGGTGTGAACGAGAATGTTGCATCCTTGATGTTGGGGTGTCCGTAGGCCTCGAACGGATGGTCTGTTCCGCGTCCGAGCGAGCATACCGTACCCTCGAAGAGACATACCGAAGGGTAGAGCAGTATCGCCCTCTGCGAGCGCAGATTTGGAGAGGGAGCTATGGGTAGGGTGTAGCGTGTTTGGTGGGTGTAGTTTCGGCATCGCACAACCTCCACCTCGCAAGGTTTGCACCACCCCTCACCTACGGCCATTTTGGCAATCTCTCCCATTGTGAGGCCGTGTACTACGGGGATAGGTAGCGCACCTACGCCCGACTTATATTTCATATCGAGGATTGGCCCATCCACATACATTCCGTTGGGATTTGGACGGTCGAAAACTACCACCTTCTTGCCACCCTCGGCACTACTGCGCATCACCGAGAGCATCGATATATAGTAGGTGTAGAAGCGTAGCCCCACATCCTGGATATCCACCACCATAATATCGTATTGTGCCACCTGTTCGGGAGTCAGTCGTCGGCTATTTGCCGAATAGAGCGACCAGATAGGCACACCTGTCTTTGCATCTACCGACGAATTTACGTGCTCTCCCGCATCTGCCGTACCGCGAAAGCCGTGCTCGGGAGCCACTACGGCCACCACCTTTATTCCCTCCTCCAACATCTTGTCGAGGAGGTGCTTGCCCTCGGTTGTTGCGGTATGGTTGGCAAGCAACGCCACGCGCTTACCCTGCAAAATTCGCTTCCACTCCTCGGTGCAGTCGGCTCCGCAAACCACCTTTGCCGATGCGCTCGCCACGCAAAAGAGCGATAAAAGTATGGTTAAAAGTTGTCTCATTGTGCTAATTCTCCATTAAATATGCCTTGATGAATCCATCCAAATCGCCATCGAGCACGCCGTCGCAGTCGGTGGTTTGGAAGCCCGTGTGGCGAATATCCTCCTCGGTCTCCTCGCGCTCGTTAACCTCAATTCCGTACTTTTGGCTACGATTTTCAGTGCCTCGGGGTAGGATATGTTTCCGACTCCATTACAAAAGATACGGCATTTCTACCCTTGCTGCAGCTGAATCACTTGAAGAGACCTTTTGATGAGGATACGACAAACGAAGGCCTTCTTTCGTTGCGGAACGAGCTGCACGCCTGAGATTTTACGCCTTTGTTTGAGCGAAAAATAGTCGATTCTTACTCAATAATATCGGCTGCGGCATAGGTTCTATCTATGGTATCTCTATCAATCATCAAACGCAAAGGTAGTGAAATTTTTGAGAATATATCAATCTGTTTCACCACCTTTGCACAAAAAAGTAAGAATTATCTTTCACCGGTTCTATATATCAATTTTTCAAATCCGGATTATAGGTCGTATCTGCATATGGATAAGGACAATACATCTTACCATCGTCCCATTCGCCAGTTACCGACACTGCCTCCTTGCGGAAGATTCCCGAGCCTTCTACAACCTCGATAGGCTCATTCTTCTTGCGAACCTCGAAATGCTCCTTATAGCGATTCATACGGAACATATCTCTTGCTCGTGGGGCAAATCCACACCAATAGTAGCCGGCAATCTCCCAACCATGTTCATTGTATGCCGCCTCGGCTATCTCCTCTGCCGACATCGACATTGAGTAGCGGTTGTTCTGGGTTCCATCGGCACGATTGCGTACACGATTTAGTACCTCTACAACCTTGTTTGTAACTTTGCCTGCACGAGCCGAAGCCTCGGCATACCAGCAATATACCTCCGATAAGCGAATAACCTGTATGGTCTTTTGTCCAAACTGTGGTGGGGCAAGTGGAGAGGTGTAATCGAACTCCTCGCCACGAGTTGAGGATTCCGATGACTTGTTAAACACAGGGGCAACTGCTTTTCGGGTAGCATTGTTGTCGTACCACCAATCACGCAATACCGTATTTTCGCCATCTTTGAATGGCAACTTTGGGAGATATGTTGCCTCCTTGCGAGGTCCATCGGGGAACTCCTTCCAAAATTTAATCTCTCCATGCGTGTCGTCCCAACCACCATAAGCAATATCGTCAGGTAAATCGGCAAGTGGCATCATCTGCGGAGTACGGTCACGATGGTAGAAGATGCCAAGCAGAACCTCAGGGTTAGCCTGAGTGTATTTCACAGAATAGACATCAGCATAGTTGTCGAGCAGGCGATATTGGTATGTGCCACTATCGACAGCGTCAATAACCTCCTCAGCCTTATCGGCAGCCATAGCATAGTACTCCACACCCTTATTAAGAGGCCAGCCGGCCATACACATGTAAATGTAGGACATAGCCGCTTTAACCGCAGGTTGTGATACTGCTACATTCATACTGCCGTTATGATATGGTGCGCCCGAATAGATTACAGGACAACCCGCTTCGGCAACCTCCAAGTCGGAGATAATCTGCGAATAGATATCCTCGATAGACCACACTTTGGCATTGTAGTTAATCTCCTCATTGAGCATCACGGGCACCTCGCCCCATGTAGTAACGAGGTAGAATAGCGAGAAGGCACGCCAGAAGTGTGCTTGTGCAACAGCCTCTGTTATCGCCTCCTTTGACACATCGGGAGTGCGAGATGCATTATTGATGATGAAGTTTGCTGCTTTGATAACCTTGTAGCGCTGCTCCCACAAGGATAGCATCCAAGAGTTATTGTCATTTACGCTATATTGGTCGTATTCGCGCAGTGGCTGTTTGTTGCTGGCAGGATGGGTTGTGATGTCATCTCCTGCAAGAAAATTTGTGCCAATATAGTTATTCTGTGCTTGCGAAGTTGCAATCACCGAATAGAGCGCGTTTAACGATGCCGCCAAATCCTCTTTTTGCGAGAAGAAGTTGTCGCTTGACTGCTTTCCATATGGATTCTCCTCCAAAAAATCGGTGCAGGAGTGGGCAAATGCTATTACCCCAACGAAAGATAGTATATATAGTATCTTTTTCATAGTATCATCAGTTTTAGAATACGAGTTTTACGCCAAAAGTAAAGGTTCGAGGTACAGGATATGCGCCATAATCCAAGCCGTCGCCTCCGTTATATACCTCAGGGTCCATACCTCGATATTTGGTGATAGTGAAGAGGTCCTGCGCACTTACCGAGAGGTGTATCTCGGCAAAGCGAGTTACATAGCGAGGTATCATATAGGATAGAGTGATGTTCTTCAATTTGAAGAATGAGGCATCCTCCAGCCAAAAGTCCGAATTTGCATAGCTTTTATTATCGGAGTTCTTTACACTCGGATACTTCGCTTTGCTCTTATCTTCGACATAGTCCCAACCGTAGAAATATGCATCACGCAGCGTGATAAAGCGAGATACTCCACTCATTGAGGCAGTCGTGAAACGGCTCATATTCAACCTATCCATACCAAATGCGCCATTGAAGAAGATGTTGAGCGACAAACCTCGCCATGATATGGTGTTGTTCCAGCCGAGAGTCCATTTTGGCGTTGCTTGCCCTTTGATGATAAGGTCAGACGATGTCGGTGCCGTAGTTAGTGTCCCATCTGCTTTGCGGTAGAGGTTTGCTCCCTTGTCGTTAAATCCCACCCAATCATAAACATAGAACGAGCCGAGTGGATAACCTGGTTTCATTATTGACATCGCTCCTCCGAGATCGCTGTAATTGGAGGTCAGCACAAAGTCGTTGCCTGCCAAATCGACAATAGTATTTTTGATATAGGTGGCATTTACCGAGGTCTCCCATTTCACAGCTCTATCTACCACAAAGGTATTGAGTGATAGCTCGAAGCCTGTATTGTCAAGCGCACCCTGATTTACCCAAAATGTGCCACCTCCGTTGTAGTAAGGCACCTGTTTTTGGAATAGCAAATCCACCGTACTCTTTTTGAACCAATCGAACGAGAAGTTGATACCATAGATTGTAAAGTCTAAACCTACATCGTACTGCGTAGTCTTCTCCCAAGTAAGGTTTGGCGTAGCAAAAGTGTTGCCCCAATAACCCGTGTAACCTGTCGAAGTACCCCAACCATAGGAGGTAGCCGACAACATTCCGAGCGTACTATAAGCCGATATTCCCTCATTGCCCGTAACGCCATAACTTGCGCGGATTTTCAGATGCTCGACAACCTTTTGGTTTTTCATAAAGTTCTCTTGTGCAATATCCCACGCCACAGCAGCCGAAGGGAAGAAACCCCAACGATTGCCGTTCTGGAACTTTGAGGAACCATCGGCACGAAAGGCTGCTGTAACGAAGTATCGTTTCTTGTAGTCGTAGTTAAGGCGTACAATGCCCGACATCAACGAGGATTCGGTGTAGCCGTTACTCTCACTACGCACTGCGGCATTTCCCACATCCCAATAGCCTACGCTTTCGTTGCTTAATCCCGAACCGCTTATCGAAAGAGCCGTATCCACAACGCCACTCATCTCCCATACGGCATTTGCCGAGATGGTGTGACCATTGAATGTACCGCTATATGCGAGGTTGTTTGTATTCTGCCAATAGCGATGCAGAGCCGATGTATTCGACATTGAACTTGTTGCTCCGGGTGCCAGCTTGCTCGAAGAGAAGGCATACGAAGGAGCATGGTCGTAGTCGTAACCTCCCTGCACCGAGAGTGTAAGCCCTTTGGCAATCTTGAATAGCAAGCGTGCATTGGTATTGAGGTTGTAACTATACGAATCGCTATAATTTTCGGTCATCACACCATACGGATTATAACCCGTACCGATGTTATATGGGTCATTATTATAGATACCTGTTACGGGGTCACGTAACTCCATTGTAGGCGAAAAGTTCAAAACATGAAACCAATTTGGTGCACCATTCTTTTGATGCAGTATCGAACCATGTAGCTTCATCGATACCGAAAGCCAACGCCTTACATCAGCATCGATGTTGGCACGAACACCATAGCGCATATATTTCGAGTTGATGGTTACTGCTTCTTGGTCGAGCATATTTCCGGAGATAAGGTAGCGGACACGCTTTGCGCCACCCGAGATGCCGAGGTTGTAGTTCTGTGTTACGGCGGTGCGAGTCATCAAATCAACCCAATTGATACCCTTCTCCCCGGTACGATAAGCCTCCAAATCATCATCAGATACCATGCCTGCCCCCTTAATATCATTCAAGGCAAGAGCATACTCGTAAGGATTGAGTAGGTTGTAGTTTTTGCGAACATCGGATACTCCGACCTTTGTGTCGAGCCATACACGAGTTCTTCCTTGCTCGCCCCCTTTGGTGGTTACTATCACAACACCATTTGCACCTCGTGAGCCATAGACAGCTGTGGAGGAGGCATCTTTCAGTATCTCCATCGACTGAATGTCTTGTGGATTCAAGCCATCTAGACCACTCGAAGAGATTATGCCGTCAATCACATACAAAGGGTCGCTACTCTTATTTATGGAGGTAGTACCTCGCACACGCACCTTTGCCGCAGCACCGGGCATACCACTTATGGTTGTAACCTCGACACCCGAGCTACGCCCCTGCAAAATGTCCGACACGCTTTTGACGGGTTGGTCGCTGAAATTACGAGCGCCGACCGTTGAGACGGAACCTGTAAGGTCGCTCTTTTTGACCTCTCCATAACCGATAACGATAACCTCGTCGAGTTTGTGACTCTCCTCCTTCAAAATGAAATCATAGTGCAAGATGCCCTTTACAACCTTGCGTTCAAGCGTTTCATAACCCAAAAACGAAGCATCCAGAGTGGTGCCGACAGGTACGGTAAGCGTATATCGCCCCTGTTCATCGACAACAGCACCTATGGCACTGTTCTCCTTGACATAGACTGTTGCTCCAACTATCGGCTCTCCCGCTTCGTCTTTGACCGATCCGTTGATTCGTATCTGCTCTTGTGAGGTGGTAGGCTTGGCATCAACACTTCTATAACAAAACAAGAGCAATACAAATGATAATAAAATAGGTTTGTATAAATCCCTCATAAGATAGATAAATTTTGATATTGTAGTACAAATTTACCTAAAAGCTATTTCGGGTATTCCATATATCCGACAAATCGCCCAAACAGGTGCCTGAAACGACTATCTGGGCGTGTGAAGTGGGAAAAGAGTAGATCCGGAGAAAATAAATGGGTGCAATACCTATTTAGATATTACACCCTTTACTGCAAATATAGAGGAGCTCTTAATTCTCCATTAAATATGCCTTGATAAATCCATCCAAATCGCCATCGAGAACGCCATCGCAGTCGGTGGTTTGGAAGCCCGTGCGGTGGTCCTTAACTCGCCTGTCGTCAAGCACATACGAGCGAATTTGCGAGCCCCACTCAATCTTCTTCTTGTCGGCCTCGATAGCTTGTTGCGTAGCACGACGCTTCTCCAACTCGTATTGGTAGAGTTTCGAGCGCAGGATGCGCATTGCATTCTCCTTGTTCATCAACTGTGAACGAGTCTCTTGGTTTTCGATAACATAGGAAATCTCCTCGCCCGTCTGCTCGTCTTTGAAGTGGTAGCGGAGTCGTGCAGCAGTCTCCACCTTATTTACATTCTGACCGCCTGCACCACTCGAACGGAATGTCTCCCACTCGATGTTGGCAGGATTTACCACCACCTCGATAGTGTCATCTACGGCAGGCGTTACGGCTACCGAGGCGAATGTAGTCTGTCGCTTGTTGTTGGCGTTGAATGGCGATAGGCGCACCAGACGATGCACGCCATTTTCGCTCTTGAGGTATCCGTAGGCAAAGTCGCCCTCCACCTCCATAGTGCAGGATTTTACTCCCACCTCGTCGCCCTCTTGGAAGTCGAGCATCTTCACCTTGTAGTTGTGAGCCTCGCACCAGCGGGTGTACATACGAAGCAACATCGAAGCCCAATCGAGAGCCTCCGTGCCACCTGCTCCGGCATTGATATCGACTATCGCACCCATCTTATCCTCCTCGCCCGAGAGCATATTGCGAAGCTCGAGCTTCTCTATGAGGTCTGCGGCTCGGGCGTAGGCCTGCTCGGCATCCTCCTCGGAGGCAAGTCCTTCGATGATAAATTCGGGCATCAACTCCACCTCATCTACCGACTTGCGCACCTCTTCGTAGCCCTCGACCCAACTCTTTATCGAAGCGACTTTGCGCAACTGCTCTTGCGCCTTCTCGGGATTCTCCCAAAAGTCGGGCTCGAGAGTCTTCTCCTCCTCATTTTGGAGGTCTATTCTTCTCTGTTCGATGTCAAAGACACCTCCCCAGCGTATCCAGACGCCTTACAAGTTCTTTAATCTGTTCTGCTTGTATCATAAATGTAGTGTGTTTATATTATTATCTCTCGTATCGCTCTTATAACCCTTGCCTCACTTATACGGGTATCGTTTTCGATACCTATGTTGGCGAGTGGCGTTCCTTTGTGAAGTGGTTTCCCCTCTTTCCGCCGGGTATCGTTTTCGATACCTGTGTTTGTGTGGGGCAATTCTTTGTGGTGTGCCCTCTCCCTGCTACCGGGTATTGTTTTCGATACCCGAGACCGTGTAGCATCATTCACATTGCCGCTTCTCTCTACTGCTGTGTGTCGTTTTCGATACCTATGACAATGAATGACAATCGCTCCCTTTGGTCGCTGAATGACAATCAATGACAATCGTTCGCTTACGCTCACTGAATGACAAGCCGACAAGTTATTATTTAATGCCATTAAGCAGTCGCAGACTGCGCTGTCATTCGGCACCATTCAGGGCGAAGCCCGAATGCTATTTAACACCTCACTCCATTGCCGGGTATCGTTTTCGAT
>JAZQIS010000022.1:0-76756 GCA_045541235.1 Alistipes sp. | reverse complement strand
GTCTCAACCCCCTGCTGTAGCTTTGCCAAAGAATTGTAAGTTGTCCAACAATAGCCACACGCAATAACCACAAGTGCGGCTACAACAATCCAAATACTCTTTTTCATAGTTCTGTTATTTAATTAGTTTTCCGTTTTAATCCCACTGCGTGGGCTTTTCACTGCTCCGTCTCGGCATAGTCTGCAAGCAGCCTCTGCTCTCGACTTAATCGCAGCGGTCCGTTTTCAGTTTTCCGTTAAAATCTACTTCCTGCGCCTCCGCCACCGAAGCTGCCTCCGCCGAAACCGCCACCAAAACCGCCCCCTCCGAAGCCACCGCCACCACGGCCTCCGGTGACAATAACACCACCTTTAGCCTGACGTACTTGGCGAATCAGGGTGTGTCCGCAGTCGGGGCAGGTGAAGGTCTGGTTGATGAGTCGGTATGTGCGAACATCCTTTACAATGTGACTGTCAATTTGCGATAGGTGATATTTGCCGCAGTTGGGGCAGCGGTGTGTTGCGCGATATACAAAGAATATAAGCAGGCATATGATAGCTGCCATTGCGAACATCGCTCCGAAAATTGCGGCTATTTCATCGCTTGTAATCTCATCGTTCGGTGATTTTGGAAGTTCTCCCGAGGAGAGTAGAGTAGCTACGGCTGCAACACCATCAACCATTCCTTTGTCGTAGTTGCCATTGCCGAGAGGTTCGACCATATAGCGTTGCTGGATGCGCTTACAGATGGCATCGGATAGTGTGCCCTCCAAACCATATCCCGTCACAAAACGAATCTCGCGCTTATCGAGTACTAATATGATACCCAATCCGTTATCGGATTTAGCTGAACCAACGCCCCAGCTCGAAAACAACTTGTGCGCAAAGGAAAAAACATCGTCCGAGGCGATGTCGCGAATAGCAACTACTGCAATCTGTGCGATGCCCTTCGTGCGGAGCGAATCGCAAGCGGTGTCTATTGCCCGAACGGCATCCGCAGAGAGTATCCCGTCGGGGTTGGAGGTGTAGCGACTACGGTCAGTAAGTTGTACATTCGGTACTTCGCTGACTGTGTATGGCTTGGCGACAGCTATCGCGCAAGTTGCCAAAATTATTGCCAATAATGAAAATATTCGCTTCATAACACTGCAAATATAGTAAAAAAGTGATATTTGTTATCCCCGAATCGAAGATTTTTACTACCTTTGTAGCAATAACGCAAACAAAACATTAAAAAGTATAAACAATGGTTATTTTAGTATTGAATTGTGGTAGCTCGTCTATTAAGTACCAGGTGCTTGATGTGGAGGCTACTGCTCACAAATTGCTCGCAAAGGGTATTGTAGATCGTATCGGATTGCCGGAGGGAGACTTGGTTCACAAGCCTATTGGTAAGGAGAATTTCCTTCTTCATCAGCCAATTCCAAATCACACAGAGGGTATCCGTCTTGTGTTGGAGGCTTTGACAAATGCCGAGCATGGCGTTATCGCCTCGCTCGACGAGGTTAAGGCGGTTGGACACCGCGTAGCACACGGTGGCGAGTTCTTCGCAGATAGTTGTGTTGTTAATGAGGATGTAAAGGAGAAAATTCGTTCGTTGTTTGCTATTGCTCCGCTTCACAATCCTGCAAACCTGGAGGGTGTCCTCTCTATCGAGAAGGTGTTGCCATCTGTACCGCAGGTAGCCGTATTCGACACTTCGTTCCACCAGTCTATCCCTGCTCGCAACTATCTCTACGCTTTGCCAATGGAGTACTACGATAAGTATCGTGTCCGCCGCTATGGTTTCCATGGAACAAGCCACAAATTTGTTGCAAAGCGCGGTGCAGAGCTGTGTGGTCTCGACCTCGAGAACTCGAAGATTATTACCTGCCACGTAGGTAATGGTGGCTCGGTAACGGCTGTATTGAATGGTAAATCATATTGTACTTCAATGGGCTTCTCGCCTGTTGATGGTTTGATGATGGGTACTCGCTGTGGCGATGTCGATCCAAGTGCAGTTCTCTATATCGCAGAGCACGAGGGTATGGACTTTGCAGCAATCAACAAAATGATAAATAAGAAATCGGGAGTAGAGGCCGTGTCGGGAGTCTCGAGCGATATGCGAGATATCGATGCCGCATATGAGGCGGGTAATGAGCGTGCTATTCTTGCTCGCGATATGTACTACGACCGCGTAAAACAGTATGTTGGTAAGTATGCTGCATTGATGGGCGGTTGCGATTTGATTATCTTTACCGGTGGCGTAGGTGAGAATTCGGCTGATTTGCGCCGTTGGGTATCGCACAATATGGAGTTTATGGGCGTAGAGTTGAACGATGCCGTAAATGATGTAACTCGCGGAACAGATACTATCATCTCGACCGAGGCCTCGAGGGTTAAGGTTGCCGTAATTGCAACTAACGAGGAGTTGGTTATTGCGCAAGATACATACCGACTAATCAACGATTAGTTAATGTAAAATTCAAAATGCAGAATTAAATAAAAAATATGAAACATTTATCGGAAATAGTAAAGGCTGCTCGAGCTCGCGGTCGCAAGCGTTTGGCAGTTGCTTACGGTCAGGATTCGCACACTATCGAGGCGGTTTACGATGCCTACAATGATGGTTTGGTAGAGGCTACTCTCTTTGGTGACAAGGAGGTTATCGAAAAGACCTGTGCAGAGTTGGGCATTGACCCTGCAATCTTCACAATCGTAGATGAAAAGAGCGATGTAAAGTGCGTTGCAGCAGCAGTTAAGGCCGTTGTGTCGGGCGAGGCAGATGTTTTGATGAAGGGCTTGGTTTCGACCGATAAGTATATGCGCGGAATTTTGAACAAAGAGGCAGGCCTCTTTCCTCCAAAGGGTACTTTAAGCCATGTATCGGTATTCGAATGGGCTGGTTATCACAAATTGCTCCTCGCATCGGATATTGCAGTGGTGCCATTGCCAGACTTTAAGCAGAAGCAGATTCTTATCAACTATTTGGCTACTGTTGCCAAGACTCTTGGTATCGACACTCCAAAGATTGCATGCGTTGCTCCATCGGAGTTGGTATTAACAACAGTGCCATCTTCAACAGAGGGTGCTATTCTCGCAAAGATGGCTGACCGCGGTCAGTTGGGCAATGTAGTTGTCGATGGACCACTCTCGCTCGATGTCGCTCTCTATAAGGAGGTTGCCAAGCATAAGAAGGTTAAGGGCTCGGCGGTTGCAGGTGATGCAGACTGCTTGTTGTTCCCTAACTTGGAGTCGGGTAATGTATTCTTCAAGAGCGTGTCGCATATTGGCGGAGGTGAGTTGGCTGCAATGGTTGTTGGTACAAACAAACCTTGCGTATTGACTTCGCGTGGCGATTCGGCATTGTCGAAGAAGTATTCGATTGCGTTGGCTTGTTTGTCGGCTAAATAAATTGGCATAATAGAGTGAAAATTCTAATTCTCAATGGCCCTAACCTCAATTTGCAGGGTAGGCGCGACAAGTCGGTATATGGTGCGGAGACGTTCGAGGAGTTTATTCCTCGACTCCGCGCCACATATCCTGCTGTCGAAATCGACTATGCCCAATCCAATATTGAGGGCGAGTTGATAGATGCACTTCACAAGGCAGACGGTGTCTATGATGGCGTGTTGTTTAACGCAGGGGGTTATACCCATACATCGGTGGCGTTGCGCGATGCTATTGATGCCGTGTCGGTGCCTGTAGTCGAGATTCATATCTCGAATGTGGCGGCCCGCGAGGAGTTCCGCCATACTTCCCTTATTGGTGCTACATGTGTCGGCACTATCGCAGGATTTGGCTTGGACTCATACCGATTGGGTGTCGAGGCCTTGCTGAACAGATAATTTCCCCATCCTAAATATGAAGAGCCGTCTTATCGACCAAGTGGCAAAAGGTGTTGCGTGGAGTGTGACCGAAAAGGTTTGCTCTATGCTTTTGCAGTTGGTGGTAAGTGTGGTTGTTGCACGCCTTCTTGCCCCTGAGGATTATGGCGTAATGGCTGTGCTGACATTCTTCACAGCCGTTGCTCTTGTGGTGGTTGATAGTGGTTTTTCGCAAACACTCTTACGTAAGACCACTCCGACTAATGACGACTATAAGTCGGTCTTTATCTTTAATCTCATAGTCTCATTACTGCTCTATCTCCTCTTTGTGGCAATTTCTCCGTTGTTGTCGAGGTACTATGAGTTGGATGTGATATCCCAAATAGCACCTGTGCTCTTCTTGTTATTGCCCCTCAATGCGCTTGGTATAATCCAAAACACCAAACTATCGCGCGAACTACGTTTTGGTGTTATATCTCGAATAAATTTTGTATCTTCGCTCGTTGCAGGTGGTATTGCTATCACGGTGGCGATATGCGGTGGAGGAGTATGGGCTTTAGTTGCGCAACGAGTTTCGATGATGGGTCTAAAATCTCTTCTGTTGTGGTGGCGTGGTGATTGGCGTGGCGAAGGTTCGTTTAGTCGTTCGGCTTGGCAAGAGATGGCACCATTCTCCTTTCGATTGATGTCCACCGATATTGTGGCAGCTACTTACAACAATATTGCGCAACTTTTTATTGGCAAAATCTATACGACCGATACACTCGGATATTTTAATCAAGCACAAAAAATCAAGGATTTGCCTGTGCAATCGGCAGTTCTCTCGGTGCAGAGTGTAACATACCCTGCATTGGTGAAAATCAAGGAGAATGCGGCCAAGTTTGCGGAAAGCTATCGCAAGGTTCTGTTAATCAATGTTTTTGTGATGCCCCCATTGGTGGTTGGAATGTCGGCGGTTGCGAATCCTCTGTTTGAGGTGTTGCTGGGCGATAAATGGTTGCCAACAGTGCCGTACTTTGAGATTTTGGCCTTGTCGGGAATCTTCTATCCGCTTGCAATGGTTGCATACAATGTTTTGAAAGTCTATAGTAATGGCGCGATTATATTCCGTCTGGAGTTGCTGAAAAAATCGATTATGACAGTTGTTTTGGCTGTTGCAATTCTCCACTCCCCATTGGCTGTTGCCGTAGGTTTGGTAGCGATGACCTTTATCGAGTTCGTTGTTAATTTTGCTGCGACACGCCGGTATGCGGAGTTATCATGGTGGGCTATGACAAAGAGTCTCCTTCCGTCGCTAATACTGTCGGCGATTATGTATTTTGCGGTTAAGATAGTCGGTTCTTATCTGTTGCAATTACTCCCTATATGGCAGCTGCTGATACAAATAGCGGTAGGTGTTATCGTCTATCTCGGAGGCGCGTGGGTTTTTAGATTGGAGGCCTTGAACGAATTTGTTACAACACTAAAAGGAGTTATCAAGCGATGAAAAACATCGGCGAGTTCGATTTTATAAACTCAATATGCAAGATGTTTGGTGCGATGCCCGATAATGGTTTTGAGGGTATAGGCGACGATTGTGCTGTGCTGCCTATTGGTGGTGGTGAGTCATTGCTCTTTACCTCCGATATGCTCAATGAGGGGGTGCATTTTTTGGCGGACAGGAGTACTCCGTATCAGGTTGGGTACAAATCGTTGATGGTTAATATTAGCGATGTTGCTGCAATGGGTGCAAAGCCCGTGGCTACTCTTTTGTCTTTAGCTCTTCCTGCCTCACGTTTCGGTGATTGGGCGACGGAATTTATGAAGGGCTATCGTGATGCTTCCGCAAAGTTTAATGTGGCACTTGTCGGTGGCGATACTACAAAATCCTCCTCCGGCATCTCAATATCTGTAACGGCTATAGGACGAGCCTCTAACTCGAACTTGAAACGACGTTCGGCTGCGCGTGTCGGAGATGACATCCTTGTTACCGGAACACTCGGAGCATCTGCTGCCGGTCTGCGCGATGTCTTAAACGGAATTGTTGATACCCCCAATGCGATATTTCATCTTCAGCCCGAGGCTCAAGTTTGTGAGGGGGAGTGGCTCGGCTCTCAATCGGGTGTTCATGCTATGATGGATGTCTCGGATGGCATAGCTGCAGATTTGCGCCATATCACAGAGGAGTCTGTAAAGGGGGCTGTTCTCTATGAAAAAGATATTCCTATTTCGGAGAATGCCACTTTGGCCGATGCCATGGGTGGGGGAGAGGATTATAAGTTGCTCTTTACGGCCGATCGTAATTACACGCCAAATCTAATGAGGAACTATGAGGAGAAATTCGGTGTACCTATATATAAGATAGGAAGAATTGTCGATTCCTCGGAGGTTCTGTTCGAGAGAGTGGATGGTAGTGTTTGTGATTTGGCTCTTCTTGGTGGTTTTACCCACTTCTAAGGCTTATTATTGAGGATATACACCTGCTCCTCTTTGCCCTGCATATGGTATCTCTCGCGGGCATATTTTTCCAGAAATTCGTTGTATTTCAGACTCTCTATCAGCAGACTATCCCTACGGATGCTCTCCTCGTATATGGCCTTCTCCTTGTTTAGCTCTCTAATTTCGGCATAAGTACGTATAAGCGAAATTAGTGGGCGACCAATCAGAATGGCAGCAAGTATCAAAATACATATGACTGTTGCACGCCAGATGTATTTTTTTACGGTAATAGCACCCTTCAACAAAGAATCTTCGATTGAGCTCATAATTTTCTATGGAATCCTCATGTATTTGTGGCACTGAATGGATATGCTCCATTTTGGATTGCGCTTGGCATACTCTACGAGTGTCGGCATAATCTTCTCGGCAACACTCCATTCCGGCTGGAGGAATAAAAGGCACTCCTCGCCTACCTTTGCTGCGCACTCCTCGGCCCAATTCAAATCATCTTCATTTTGGATGATTACCTTCAGCTCATTTGCGCGATTGTACGCCTCCTCCAGAGGGGCAGATTTTTGTTTCGGAGAGAGGCATACCCAGTCGAATGTTCCGGAGAATGGGTGCGAGCCCGAGGTCTCGAGGAATATAGCCAATCCTCGCTCTTTGAGAGATTGAGTTAGGTTGTCGAGTGGGTAGAGTAGAGGCTCTCCACCGGTGATGACTATGGATTGTGCTGCACAGGCAACGGCACGCTCTACAATCTCCTCAATGGCTGTTGGAGGGTACATCTTAGGGTTCCAAGTGTATTTGGCATCGCACCAAGCACAACCTACATCACAACCTCCAAGACGAATGAAGTAAGCAGGCTTTCCTGCGTGGAAGCCCTCGCCCTGAATTGTGTAGAAGTCCTCTACAAGCGGTAATTTACGACCGCCCTCCAGTACTGCCTCGTTAGTCATTTGCCAATACGTATATATCTTTGAGATTGCGGCCAATCTGGTCGTAGTCGAGGCCGTATCCTACGATAAACTCATTTCCAATCTCCATAGCACAATACTTGATAGGCATATCATAGAGATACTTTTCCGGTTTGAAGAAGAGTGTGCACACCTCTACTGAGTTCGGATTAAAAGAGCGTATGTAGTCCAACATATGGTTGATACTATGACCTGTTTCGACAATATCCTCAACAAGGATAATATCTCGGCCCTCAATGTCGAAATCGATGCCGAGTTTTTGCGTGATTGTCCCGGTGCTCTGCGTTCCTGCGTATGACGATATCTGAACAAATGTAACCTCGCTGTCGAAGTCTGTTTTGCGCACAAGGTCAGCCAAAAACATATAGGCTCCGTTGAGAACACCAACGAAAATTGGCGGTTTCTTCGCTGAAGCATAGTCACTATTTAGGCGTTCGGCAACTTTTGCCACTGCTTTGTCGATATCCTCAGCCGGAATCATAACCTCGAAGGTCTTGTCGTAAAGGGTAACTCTCTGTTTCATTAGGTTTCGAGTTGTTTATTTTTGCAAAGATAACGAATCTATTCTAATTATAGGTATCTTATCAAGCTATTTTTTCAACTTGTCGGTAAATATCCTTCAGCCTATCTGCCATGAAGTATTGCAGAACCAATCGCAGAATGATATAGGTTAGGAAAGCTAACCACAATGCGTCGTTGCCTATTACAGGTTGCAGCGCGTAATATACGATGAAGAATACGATTGTTGCACCGAGCATCGAGTTTCGCATAGCTCGTGTCAGTGTGGCTCCTGCGTAAACGCCATCGAGCATAAATGGTAGTGCTGCAAAGAGAGGTATTACTACTATCCATCCAATGTAGCGTTTGGCTACAGCCAATACAGTAGCCAGCTCCTGCTCTGTGCCATTGCCAAGGAAGAAGGTGAAGAGCCACTCCCAGCCTGCAAGGTAGAGGGTAATGGCTATTATTGCTGTTGCAAATGTCCATACCACGCAGTACTTCAAACACCTCTTAAGCGAGAAGAGGTCCTTTGCTCCTATAAATCTTCCTGTCATTGCCTCTGCGGCGTATGCAAATCCGTCGTTCATGTATGAGAATAGCATTAGCAGCTGCATCAGAGTAGAGTTTACGGCCAAGACGGCATCGTCGCATGAACCTCCCTCTCCCATTTTTGCTGATGCTGCGGCAAAGAATGTATAGACTCCCACATTGCAGAATGTTCTAACGATAATATCTCCATTGACCTTGAAGAATCTCTTCATCGAAGCAAAATTCAATACCTCGCGGAAGACAACTTTTCTCATAGTCCTACGGAAACAGGTTATAACCAAGACAATGGCCAATAGCAATCCTATCCATTGTGACACCACTGAGGCGTATGCAATGCCGACTATGCCCATGTCGAAAGAGAATACGAACCACCAACCAAATATAACGTGGAGCGTGTTTACGAGTATCGATATTGCCATTGGAATTACGCCATTCTGCATACCTACGAACCATCCGTATAATCCGAATAGCAGGATGCCTGCCGGTACAGCCCAAATTCGTGCATAAAAGTAGTCTGCAACGACCTTGTCTCCACCCATCAGCCAAAGCGAGAACTCTCCTAATGGGCGTTGGAAGAGGAGAACAATCGCACTCAATGCCAATGATATAACCACTGCGCGAACCAACATTGCTGTAGTCTCGTGGAAGTCTCCTGCCCCGTAGGCCTGGGCTGTCAGCCCACTTGTTCCCATACGGATAAAGGAGCAGTTCCAATAGATGAAGTTGAAGATATATACCCCCAGATTGAGCGCACCTATGGCCGCAGCAGTGCCACTGTCTCTGCCAACAATAGCAGCAGATACCAAGCCCATTAGAGGCACTGTAATGTTGGAAATAATATTCGGTATCGCTATCCGAAAAATCTCTCTATTCATCGGTTGTTGCTATTTTTGAGGTACGAGCTCAACCTTTATGGTCGATTTGCTATATGGCTCCACGGTGGTTGTAAACCCAACTCTGACACCCTTGTTCTTCACATCGTACCAATTGTCGGAGTTATTATCCATAATGTATGCCTTTGCATTTTTAGGTGCTACTACACGCAATAATAACTCCTTGCCATCTTGTTTCAAAGAGATGGTGTTGTTGTCGATAATCTCGGCCTTTGCAAAGGTGGTCATATTCCAGCGTACGGCACAGTTGATGTAACGGCTCTCAATCTTGTCTATACAGGTAACCTTGTCGTCGTTGTCGATGGTGATGCTACGAGTTACACTCTTGGTGTCTAAAAAGAGCGACGAAAGGTCGAACTCGGCACCTTTGTATCTCTTTTTGTCGTACACCTTTGGCATCGTTACCATACCGTCGTATTGGTGTATCTTATTGTTGATAGTGAGCGTATTGTGCGAGAAGTTGCTCAATCTGTACACCTGCCAGCGCTCCGAGTTCTGACCTTTTTTCCAAAGTCCAATACCCTTAGACTCCAAGGAGTGGTAATCCTGACTGCCAAGATCTACGGCCCATCGAACTCCTGCCCACTCGTAGATGAATGAACCTCCATCCATATGTGCGTGGCTGTTTTTGGGGCTACCGCCTTTAACTCCGAGATAGCTATCCTCTGGCGATGCAAAACCTTTGCGATATAGAAATAGCGATTGTGATCCTCGTCCTGTCCACACCTTATCTTGAATAGGTTTGATATCTTTGGTATCGCAACGAGATGCAAACAACATTGCTATCGGAGTCTGTCGGTTGATGCCTCTAACGAACTCTTCTCTCATCAGACGCTCTCGGTCTTGCCATACAAGCGACATATCTCCCGTCTCGAGTGCAAACCAGTAGAGTAGAGGGTTTACCACATCCATAGGATTTCCGGAGTCTGAGAAGTTGAATACCGCACCTGTAGGTGTAGTCATAAAATTCATAAATTTTGCCGACTCCAAAAATCCTGGTGCCTTCTCCAAGTCGCAACTTGTGCCCAATGCCGTACGCAACGACTCTATGAGCATCACCTCGTACCAGGTTCCATACTCCCAATATCCGAATCCTTCGGGATATACACCGTCGGGACCATACTCCTTTTGCGCTGTCGGGTTGCTCTTGAGAGCCTCTGCTATAATCTTTTGTGCCTCCCCAGGAATACGCTCATATACTGCCAAAGCACCCATTACCAAACCTCCGTTGCAAACTTGATTCCAGTTGTTGTGCGACTTCGACCACCATCTCTTCTTGCCCGAGGTGCGCAGACCCTTCTCGATTATGGCATCTTCGATTATTTTGCGACTCTCGGGCGAAAGCCAATCGTAGAGCCAGTCGTAGCCGATGGCCAAAGCTGTTACCATCTCGCCAACATCGAGGAAGTGTGAAGGATTCCAACTTACGAAATTGGCCGCTGCCAACATCTCCTTTTCTGCACGGCGTGCATATACTTCGTCGCCACTAACTAAATACATATACGAGCAGTAGCAAACCCTTTCGAGGACTGCACGGCAGCGTCCAAGAAGTCGCTTTCCTACCTTTCTGTATTTGGTCGGCTCGGCAGTGAGATACTCATTTGTGCGACTCTCGATAATGTTGTGCATGATACACAAAGGCTGGTCGCTCTCGATTTTCTGCTTTACCGCCTCGATATCGCCCTTCTTGATGATTAGTCGAGGGTGCTGGGCCAATTTTGAGTAGTCGAGAGTCTGATTTGCAGTTGCCGAAACGGTTAGCAATACTGCAATTAGGGTTAGGAGCTTTTTCATATGTTTGTAGAATAAAATTGACGAATTTTACTTCGTCAATTTATTGTATATTTCGATACATACCCACGCATCTGTTGCCGCGTACATCAGCTGCTGTGGAGTTAGGGTTTTAGCTGCCCAATTACTTAGGCGTTGTGCCTTGGAGACTCTCTTGCCGAGCACTATCCCCGAAATTTTACGGAGGCTTTTATTCTCGATACCATGCGATTCTACCTCGTCCTGTAGGTCGATAAAGCCTTTTGGCGTGAAATGACGCAGTCTGTTTAATGCAGTAATGTCATTTTTTACATCGGCACCAACCTTGCGAATCTTCTCGCTTGAGAGGATGGAGATAATTTCGCGTGACAAGGGCAGTTTGTTCAATCTAATAAGGTAGCAACAATCTCGGGTAGAAAGCTGCAACAATGCAACTTTGTTTGTTACACCAGCAGTGAAAGAGGGCCTGGTCTCGGTATCGAAACCAACGAGGGTGTGCTGCGAAAGGTCTTTGCACGCCTCTTTCAGGGCCTCTGTCGTCTCGATGACTACTATGCGCCCGTCAAAGTGTACTGCATCCAACGCAGCTACCTCGTCATTAGATATGCTTGCCGCAAACTCCATTGCTTTGGTTATCTCCTCTTGTTCGACTGCTTCTGCATAGCTTCCTGCTGCTTCATAAGCTCCTCATAACGCTGCTGGAAACGTGACTTCTTGCCTTTGGTGTTCTTGGCGTGAGCCTCCATCTTAGCACGAATCTTGTTGTCGTCTAAGGTGTAACGTATGATTGTTGTCTGCAAAATTGTAAAGAGGTTCGAGAGAAGGTAGTAGTAGCAAAGACCACTTGCATAGTCATTGAACCAGAACAACATCATTGCCGGCATCATATAGACCGTCATAAACTTCATTCCTGCCATCTGAGGCTGAGCTGAGCCCTGCTGCTTGAAGTTTATATAGGAGTAGATGAACATTACGATTGTCATCAACAGACAGAACAACGATACGTGGTCTCCGTAGAATGGAATCGAGAATGGCAAGTCGAGAATACTGTCGTATGACGAGAGGTCGTCACTCCAAAGGAATGATTTACCACGCAACTCGATACTTGCAGGGAAGAAACGGAACATCGCAATCAGGATTGGCATCTGAATCAACATCGGCAAACATCCTCCCATCGGACTGATACCGGCCTTGTTGTAGAGAGCCATCATCTCCTGCTGCTTCTTCATTGCATCCTCCTGGCGAGGGTATTTCTCGTTAAGAGCATCAATCTCAGGCTTGATAACTCGCATCTTTGCAGTCGAGAGGTAACTCTTGTATGTGAGAGGGAATATCAAAAGTTTTACAAGGATTGTAAGGATTAGGATGATAAGTCCAAATGATGCGATGTACTTCTGTAGGAAGTCGAATACAGGGATAACAATCCAGCGGCTGATAAATGTTGAGAATACCCATCCGAGAGGGATTATACGTTCCATCTCGAGTGACTTGCCGTTGTTGTCGGTCAATTTCTTCAATACCGAGAACTTATTCGGTCCAAGGTAGAAAGAGAAGTCGTAGCTCGATGTGTTAGGAGTGTAGTCCACAGATGAAGTCAAAGAGAAGTCTTTGATATATCCGGTCTGTGGTTTCGACGTATCAAATGCGAGCTTCGATTGGCGCAGGTTAGATGAGTGGCAGATGAGTGCCGACGAGAAGAATTGCTGCTTGAATGATACCCAATCTACCGATGCAGACAAATCTTCGTCTTTTGAGGATTCGGAGATGCCCAAGTCCTCGACATCGCCCTCTCCAGGGAAGTGATATACGATAGTTGTGTATGTGTTCTCGTTTTTGAAGCTTCGCTCGTTTTGGAAGGAACGGTTTCTCCAGTCGATGCCGATGCTGCGCTGATTGGCCATAATTGGAGCCAGGTTGTTGAGCTTGACTTTGAAATCGACCATATAGTCGCGCTCGGGACGCTGCTCGTTATAGATGGTGTAGATATGCTCAATGGAGCCCTCACCGATAGGGAGACGCATTGTTACAATGGTCTTGTCTCCTATTGTCTCGATAGGAAGAATCTCGAAGTTGCTTCGTGCTGTTGATACCTCAACGGTGCGCAAGTTGTTCTTCAGATAGTATGACATGTTGAACTGCGCGGATGCAGGATCGAATAGGTGAACCAACTCGTTTCGACTCTCCTTTGGTGCATACTTGGTGTACTCCTTGAGTGTTACATCTTTGATTTGCGCGCCCAAGGTCGAAAAACGAATCTGCATTACGTCGTTATCAACTACAATCTCGTTGATTTTCTCGGCCTCAGCAACTAATTTTGTGCTGTTTTCAGCCTCGGTATTCTCTTGCTTTGGGGCAGCGGTAACTGTGCTTGGTTTTTGCTCCGGTTGAGCTGATAGTGCTTGTGATGCCTGTTCTGCAATTTGCTCAATCTGAGCCTTTCTCTGCTCCTCCTGTTGTTTTTGAGCTTGGAAGTTCGCGTAAACAATATAGCCCACGAACACCAAGGTCATAAGTATAAAGCCGATTATCGTGCTCTTGTTCTCTTTCATCTTGTTGCTTAAATGTTTTCTTTTTGATTTTTACTCTGTTTATTCTTGAGAATCAATGATTTTAATGCGCTCTATAGCTTGTGCCATGTCCTGCCTTGCGCGTGCAATTTTGTCATTTACACTTGCAATCATCGCCTCTGCACCCTTCGATTTTGTAAAGAATCCGATATTGTTCTCTAATGTTTGAATCTCCTGCTCGAGTTGCTTAACGCGGTTGTAGAGCTTCTCTCGCTCGCTGCGGAGGTGCTTGTCGCCATTGTTGCGCATCGAGTTGATTCTATCCCTAAAGCGGTTCATCTGCTGTTCGCGATCTGCACCGCGTACAGTAGCAAAGAGCTTGTCGAGAACACTCTTGTACTGCTTCTGCAACTCCTCCTTGTTGCGGATAGGTACAAAGCCAATTTCGCTCCAACGACGCTGGAACTCTTTTATCTCGTCGAATGATTTCACTGTAGCTTGCTGCATCTCCTCCAAAAGGGCTTGCTTGGCAGCGAGGTTCGCCGCATATGCGTTGTCGATAGAGGAGTAGTGCTGAGACTTACGCTCAAAGAACTTGTCGCAGGCAGCACGGAAACGCTTCCATATAGTGTCTGCGTATTTGCGAGATACAGCACCCGTTTTTTTCCATTCGGCTTGAATTGCAAGGAGCTCTTCGGTTGCCTTTGCCCAATCCTCGCGCTCGGCAATCGTCTCTGCACGCTCACAAAGGGCAGTTTTTGCCTCCAGGTTCTTGGCCATATCATCTTTTGCCTCTGCGTAGAAGGCGTGTTTTGTCTCGAAGAACTTGTCGCAGGCAGCACGGAAACGGTCGTAAACCTTGTTGTTGTCCTTTTTAGGGGCAAAGCCGATAGTGCGCCACTCTGCCTGAATGGCCAACAGTCGCTCACTCACCTTGTTCCACGCCTTGTGTGATGTCGGAACATTTGTGATAAATCCTTCAACCTCTTCACAAAGAGCCGATTTGCGCTCGAAGTTTTGCACTTGCTCGTTCTTGATGTTCTCGAAGTGCTCTTGGTGGCGGCGGTTGATGATTGTAGATGCGGCTTTGAATCGCTCCCATAGCACCTCCTTGTATTCGAATGAAACGGGGCCTATTTCACGCCACTCTTCGTGTAGCTTCTGCAACTTGTGGAACGCTTCGACAACTGCGGCGGCATCGGTTAAAGCCTCGGCTTGCTCGCATAGTGCACTCTTTGCCTCGAGATTGCGTTTCCAATCGAGGTCGCGCAACTCCTTGTTAATCTTTACATAGTCGTAAAAGTTCTCCACGTGGAGGTTGTAGGTCTCGTACAAGTCGCTGACACGAGCCTGTGGTACTTGACCTATACTACGCCAACGTGCTTGCAATTCGTGGAACTTTGTGAAGGTGGTGTTGAGAGCCTCCTCCGAATCAACCAACTGCTTCAACTCCTCGATGACAGCCAACTTTGCAGCATAATTCTCCTCCTTCTCCTTGTCGGAGAGTGCTGTGGCAGCATCACGCTTGGTGCGATATATATTGTACAACTCCTTGAATCGAACCTCCGCCTCGTCGATTTGTGGCTTGTACTCTGCATCTGCACCATTCTCCTCATAGAATGTTTTGCGACGAGCCTCCATGTCTGCTCGATGTATCTTGTAAAATGCCACCTTCAACGCCTCAATCTCATTACGAAGGTCGGTGGATGGCTCTTCGCCAACCTTTTCGGCAAGGCGGGCGAGAACCTCCTCTTTGTTAAGTCGAGAGATTTCGTTCACTCCTTCCTCTTCGTCGTTCGATAGAACCTCCGATGCTGTCGTAGCCTCTTCGTTGTTTTCAATCTCAATCTCATTCTTGATAATAAGTTCCTCTGTAGGAACCTCGATAGTAGTCTTGGTAGCCATAATATGCTTCTGTTTAGTTCTTACTCTTTATACCTTTTAATGGTATAACCCGACAAAGATACAAAATTATCCCGAAAACGAAAAGCAGAAAGCGGAAAACTTGTTAAAAATTTCGATATAAAATACTTATCTTTGCACTATGAAATTTAATAAAGCAAATTTTCGCGAGGGAAGAGTCTCGATTTGGCTCGCAATAGCACCTATAGCAGTACTTGTTGCGATGCTTGTGTTGGTGATTAAAGCGTTCGGCACGGATGCCGTCGAAGGTGGCAGCCAAATTGCCTTGTTGGTAGCTTCGTCGGTCGCAGCTCTTCTTGCTGTAACAATTTGTAAGACACCTTGGTCGATTTTGGAGGAGGCGATAGTTGAAAATATTCGCACATCCGCCTCGGCAATTATTATTTTGTTACTTATCGGAGCTGTTGCGGGGACCTGGATGTTGAGTGGAGTAGTGCCCTCGTTGATGTACTATGGCTTGCAGATTATTCACCCAAAGGTTTTCCTGTCTGTTGCGTGTATTGTTTGTGCTATAGTAGCCATTTTAACAGGAAGTTCGTGGACAACCATTGCAACAATCGGTGTTGCCCTGATGGGTGTCGGGCAGGCTCAGGGGTTCTCGGAAGGGTGGATTGCAGGAGCTATTATCTCGGGTGCCTATTTTGGAGATAAGGTATCTGCTCTCTCCGATACTACAGTGCTTGCTTCATCGACCGTTAGAGTACCCCTGTTTGAACATATCAAGTATATGTCAATCACCACAATACCTTCGTTCGTGTTGGCCTTGGTTGTGTTTGCGGGGGTAAGCCTCTATTATGGTAGTAGCAATGTTTCGCAAATTGTTGAATTGTCCAATGTCCTACAAAATACCTTTAATCTGTCGGCATGGTTACTTTTGGTTCCGCTTGTAACGGTTGTGCTTATCATCAAGCGTTTGCCTGCCCTCGTCACACTGTTTATCTCGGTTGTGATGGCTTGTGTGGCTATGGTTGTAGCCCAACCTGAGGTTGTCGCCGAGATTGGTGGCGAAGGTGATTTGTCGGTCTTTAGGGCGATTATGACCGTATGCTCAACTTCTACTTCATTAGAGACGGGTAATGATACTATAAATGAGCTTGTTGCTACGTCCGGTATGTGTGGTATGTTGAATACAATTTGGCTTATACTTTGCGCAATGTGTTTTGGCGGTGTGATGTCGGGAAGCGGTATGCTATCGGCTATAACACAACTATTTGCTAAGTTTGTCTATCGTACAGCGAGTATTGTAGCTTCGACTCTTGCTACGGGAGTCTTTGCTAATCTTCTCACTGCCGACCAATACATATCTATTATTATTACGGGTGACACCTTTCGCGAACTATACAAAAAGCGAGGTTTGGAGGCTCGCCTCTTGAGTCGTTCAGTGGAGGATACTGCGACTGTTACATCGGTGCTTGTGCCTTGGAACTCTTGCGGTATGACGCAATCTACCGTGCTTGGCGTGGCGACACTTACCTATCTCCCATATTGTATATTTAATCTTGTAAGTCCGCTTATGTCGCTGTTTTTTGCTGTTATAGGGTATAAAATAGTACGCAAGACAGAGAATCCTCAATCCGAAAATATCTAAAATCGGTCTTTTTCGTTTAATTGGCTTGGTTGTTGTTTGGATACGGAATACAAACCAATACAACTAAGACTATGAAAAAGATTATTTCTACACTTTTGGCCTTGAGCGCAACCGTAGCGGTGTCGGCTCAAAGTAATCAGGCACCGGCTGCAAATGCGGTAATGGTGTCGCAGACACGTAACGGAAATGTGGTGACCACTCGCTACAAAATTCCTCATAACGATGGTCGTCATGCCGAGTTCGATATCTATTATGCTATTGATAGGACGAATATAGTCCCATCGTTTTCGGAAAATCCGGAGCAAATTGCCGAACTGAAAGAGTTTATGGAGCAGACGAAAGATACTACAATGCACATTTCGGCCATCCATATCGTTGGCTATGCTTCGCCCGATGGAAATGCCAAGGATAATGATTCGCTCGCATCGCAGCGTGCGCAATCGCTCTACCACTACGCTGTGAATACCTATCATCCTAAGCAGAAGATTGAGACCGACCACAAAACTTTCCATTGGAGCGATTGTGTTGCGGCGGTTGAAGAGTCGGATATTCCGCATAAGGAGCAGGTGTTGGCCATTCTGCAATCAACCAAGCATACCGAACCCCAGAAGGAGTATGCGCTACGTAAATTGCCCGATGCTTGGAGATATCTTAAAGCTAATATTCTGCCGCAAATGCGCTATGCGGATATAGAGTTTGACTATGGCGTTGATGAGTTTGTAACTCGAACGACTATCGTACCGGCCGCCGAAACGGCGAAGCCTGTCCAAACTGCGCAGCCGCAACAGCCAAAAGAGGTTGTGGTTGATGAAGAGATGGGTATCATTATAGCTACTCCGGCAAAGGAGAGCAGGAGTGAGAAACGCGATGATAGGAGGACCCGAAAGGCCAATAAAAAGGCTTCTAAGGAGGGATACGAGATTATTTATTGGTAAAAAATCGCTCTAAAACGCTAAAAATATTAGAAAATCTTTGCACGCTATTCAATTTTTCTTATCTTTGTGCTGTGAAAGAACAATAAAAACAAAAGATAAGAGTATGGCAAATTTAAGATTTTTGAAGAAGGAGATTGACTATCGTCTCGAGGAGTTGGTTTTTGATTGTGATATGACAATCTACTTCCGTCCTGACAAGGAGAAGGAGATTTTTGCAATCATGCAGGAGGGTGTTGAGCTTCGTAATGAGCTTTACCACAAGGCAAATAATCCAACAGAGCCAAAGAACGCGTCGCTTGTGCGCAAGTACTATGCAGCTTTCCGCAACGAGATGATTGAGGGATATGGCAAGTTGTTCGAGAAGTTGAGCGCATTGCACGACTAATATCGATGCACTTTCCATTCAAAAGGCGCAATGGCTTACATTGCGCCTTAATTTTAATAGTCAAAATTCTTTATACTCAGGCGCAATGAGAATCCTGATTGTAGATGACGAGGTTGATATCCGCGAATTTGTGCAGTACAATCTTGTGAAAGAGGGGTACAAGGTGGCTTGTGCTGTCAATGGGCGCGATGCGATTGAAAAAGCATTGGAATTTCGTCCGCATCTTATTCTTATGGATATGATGATGCCTGAGATGGATGGACGGGAGGCGTGTCGAGCTCTGCGAGCAAATCCAACGACTGCCAAGACGATGATACTCTTCCTCTCTGCAGTATGCGAAGAGGAGAGCCTGATTGAGTGTTATGAGGCAGGGGCAGACGACTATATCACAAAGCCTGTCAGTATGAAGATTCTTTGTTCCCGAGTTGCAGCTATCACCAAACGCATGACTCTTGATGACCGAATGGCTCTGCCCGCGAAGTCCGATCGTCTTGTCGAGGAGCGACACTCCTATATTTCAAGCGATGGCGAGGTTCGATTGGCTGTAAAGGAGTTCGAGATTCTGCGCCTTTTGCTCTCCGAAGCGCGCATTTTTACTCGCGAAGAGATTTATGAGGCTGTGTGGGGGAGTGATGTTGTTGTCGGTTCTCGCACGCTCGATGTCCACATTCGTCATCTCCGTAGCAAGATAGGCGATAACCACATATCTACATATAAAGGTGTAGGTTTTCGCTACGAGGAGTAGTAAACAATTATTAAACTATAAATTATGATATCATTACTCAAACTTTTTGCATTGACACTTCTTGTCGGCTCGAATACTTCGTATTGGGGGCATACATATCTCGCTCAGGATGGCGATAAATTCTATGCTCTCCGTAGCACGAGTAAGGAGTCGTCTCTTTGCACTTTCGGCCGTGAAGAACTCAAAGGTCGCAGAGGCCTTATACAGGTGGCTACAGCGAAGATTCCTATGGAGGAGTTTAGTACAGAGGGAAAAGAGTCCTGTCATATTACACTTTTGGATCGCGAGGCGGTAGTTTCGGACTATACAAGCGGAACATTGTCGCTCTATCCGTTAGATGAGAAGGGTAATGTTGCGGGCGATGTTCGCCTGTTGCATTTCAGCGGCTCGGGCCCACATCCTACACGTCAGAAGAGTCCGCACATTCATTCGTCGGCACTCTCTCCAAATGGCAGGATGTTGGCCGTTGTAGATTTGGGTACGGATAGGATATATTTTTATGCCGTAAGAGATGGGCGTGTTGTTGAGCCATATATGCACTCGGTATCTCTGCCGGCAGGCTGTGGCCCTCGTTTCAGTACGTTCAGTGCCAATGGCAACTATCTCTATGTGGTTACGGAGTTGAGTGATGAGGTGATGGTGCTTCGTATCTCCGATTTTGCGCTAATCAACAAATATCCGCTTCATACGGCAAACCCTGAAGGTGGAGCTCATATCGCCCTAAGCCCCAATGGCAAATATCTCTATGCCTCTCTTCGTGTAAGTAGAACAGCAAAGGCAAGTCAGTGTAATATCTCCGATGGTATAGCTATATACAAATGCTATGATAACGGAGCTTTGAAGAAGATGTACTATTTGCCAACAGGTGCTCATCCAAGACACTTTGCTCTTGCCGCAAATGGTGCTGCGCTTATTGTTGCGTGTCGAGATAGCAACTCAATCGAAATTTATCCTTTGGAGATTGCATCGGGCCTACCTAAGGGCGAGGTCGAAAAGATTCCGGTTAATGCCCCTGTGTATGTCGGAGTCGTTAAACGATAGATTTGTCTGTATCTCCTAATGTGGCAAGTGGTTTCGCTTGCCATTTTTTTGTGGCTAAAAAGCAAATGTAGCCGATGCGTAGAAGGTGCGTGGATAGGCGTACAGATAGCGTGATGCCTGACGACTATAGATATACTCGTCAGCAAGTTTGTATCTCTGCATTCTCGATGATTCGTAGCCGTTGTATATGATGTTGCCGGAACCGAATATGTTGCGAACTCCGATGCGGAAAACGAGGCGGCTGCGAGGAAATCTATCTTCAAAACGAGGTGCCGCCTTGGTAGAGTAGATTCGTTTGCTTAACCGATTCAGATAGAGGGTTTTCGACAGTGAAATATCTGTGGTGAAGGCATCTCGAAGCCTCTCTTGGTTAATCATATCCTTGCGCTGCTCGGGCGAGGTGGCCATATGGAGCGCACGCTCTGTACGCATCGTATATGATGGGTCTATGTAGCGAAATCCCGCATAGTTCAAATTCAAATTTGCGAACCATCCACGATTGTAGTATGACAATCCGGCTGTAGCCACAATTTGTGGCATATTGCCAAGCGATAAGCCCTTGATTCTGCTGACCACGTGGTTGGCAAGAATAATATTTGAAGCATCGCTGTAGATGGTAATCAATGCGTTGTCTGCATATTTGTATCGCGCCACAGATACGGCTGCGATAGCACGAAAATTGTTTGCAAATCGATATTCTGCCTCAACCTCCAATCCATATCGCAAACGGTCAATTTTGCTTGCCACAATATCGCTATATTCGCTCGAAAGGTCATCGTATAGGTGTCGCACCTCCGTATCGTTTACATCTCCCGATAGGAATAAAGTTGTGCTGAACGAAAAATTTGGACGTTGGAATGTGTATTGCACCTCACCACTGTATGTTGTGCGCATAGCCGGAGTGGCAACAATACGGTTGTTGTATTGACTCTGAAGAAAGTAATCCTCTTCATTGTGAGGCTTTGCATAGAGGGATATCTCGCCACGTACAAGGTGGTTGTCTGCTACAAGGTATTCCCCTTTGGCTCGAAACTCGAACGGCGAAAATTTGATGTGTCGCGATACTCCATAAGAGTTGTTACGATATAACTCTTTTCGATAGAAACCTCGCCTTGAGATGTCGGTGTAACCCAACTTTGCCAAGAGCTCCAAGTCGGTTCTCGCATTGGAATAGTGATAACTTCCAAAAAGGGATATGTCGTGTCTCCGTATGGCGTAGTCGTAACCAAATCTATCACCCTCTTTGATACGCCGATTAGGCATCGCAAGGTTGTTCTGAAGTGAGTTGCCGAAGGTTTCGTCATCTTGCAGGAAATAGTCCAAGTCGATAATATACTCTGCATCGAGCAGGTCTCTCATTTGCTTGTAGTTGCGATTGTTCTGAATGGTTACATCTATGCCGTAAGTAGTGTGGCCCTTTTTTAGCGTAGTTGTAATGGCTGCGTGCAAGGAGCTCTCGACTCCACACCTTACACGGTCGGAAATGGCGTAAACGGCCTCACCGCCATTAAGACGGTTTGTTCTGTAGAGCTTGTCGAAATCAATCTGTGTATAGTGCGGATCGTCGGTAAGCCATGCGCTCTCAACCATAGAAAAGATGTCGTCTTCATCTGTGAAATAACTCGGCATGTATCGATAGTTGTCGGGTGCAGGAGTCTGCGCATTAAACCAATCAAGCGAGCTGTAACGCTCTACGCCGATAGTTGTTGCGGCTGCAATATCTATTTTGTGCTGTTTGTTGATTTCTCCTTCGTAGCCTATGAATATGGTTGGCAGAAAACCTCGACGAATCCGAGAGCTACGGACTTTGCCATCTTGGTAGCCCCAAGCGGGGTTGTAGAGATTGTTACCCTTTAGTTGAAATGCCTCCTTTGTAGAGGCGAGGCGTACGCTTCGCATATGTGGATTTGCGAATAAGGCCATCGATACCAAATCTCTGTTCTTGAACTCTTTTGTGGCAATGGTGTTGAATCTTAACGAATTTCCGAAGAGGCCGTCTATGTGTAAATCTCGCCCCGTTTTGGCGTCAATATTTGCAGCCAACGCCCAACCTTTATTGAGCTTGTGTGCAGAGTGTATGCGTAAAGAGTAGGGCATCTCTTTAGATGAAAAATAGAAGCCTGCTGCTGTTTTTGACTCTTTCAGGGTGTCGATGTGTAATCTTGTTTCGTCAAAGTTGCCGTATTCGTCTATCTGCAAATCTCTAATAGCAGACCTACTCAAAAATGGTATTTCTACTCCGTTCAGAGTTGTTTTCCTGCGATATAGTGGTATTCCGCGTCTCGAATAGCGTACAAAGGATAGATTATAATCAAGTGCGCGAGTGGAGAATTTGCGGTTGAGTGTAAAGGTGATAGTATCTTTTGTCTCGGGAGCAAGTAACTCCTCGGCACTCTCGAATCGTTTGTAGTATCTAAAATCGTAGAGGTCGAACTCCTGCGCGGAGAGACCTCTACAAGATAGAATTGTCAATGCAACAAGTATGTATCGCAGACCTCGCATTACTCGTGTAGTGCAGCCCACAGCATATCCTTCAACTTGGCAATATTGAGTCCTGCAACCGATGAAATGAACACCGATTCTATACCCTCGGGCAGGTGCGACTTCATCTCCTCGATAAGGTCATCGTCGAGCATGTCACACTTTGTAATTGCCAAGATTCGCGTTTTGTCGAGTAGCTCGGGGTTGTATTGCGTCAGCTCTCCGAGCAGAATGTCGAACTCTTTGCGGATGTCGTCGCTGTCAGCAGGAATCATAAAGAGCAAAATGGAATTTCGCTCAATATGGCGTAAAAATCTTGTTCCTAAGCCTTTGCCCTCGTGTGCGCCCTCGATGATGCCTGGGATGTCGGCCATCACAAAGGAGTGTCCGTCGCGTACCTCAACAATGCCGAGGTTTGGCTCAAGCGTGGTGAAGGCGTAGTTTGCAATCTTTGGCTTTGCTGCCGATACGACCGAGAGTAGGGTACTCTTGCCGGCATTCGGAAATCCTACCAAACCAACATCAGCCAAGACCTTTAATTCGAGGATGAACGTGCCTTCGGCACCCTCCTCACCCGGCTGTGAATAGCGTGGAGCCTGATTTGTCGCTGTGCGGAAATGCCAGTTGCCCAATCCTCCACGACCACCCTTGAGGAGTACAAGTTGTTCTCCGTGTTCGGTGACCTCTCCAACAACTTCGGTGTAGGTTTCGCCCGTCTCCTCATCGGTAAATATCTGCTTTGCTACCGTGCCGAGTGGTACGGGGATGATAATGTCCTTTGCATCTTTACCGTGCGAACGCGCTCCCGAACCACACTCGCCATCCTCGGCAAATTGGTGTCGCTGATACTTGAGGTGAATGAGAGTCCAATATTGCTGGTCGCCCTGCAGGATAATCGAACCTCCCTTACCGCCGTCGCCACCATCGGGCCCACCAAAGGCGACAAACTTCTCGCGGCGGAAGTGCGCCGAGCCTGCTCCTCCGTGTCCGGAACGGGCAAATATCTTTACATAATCGACAAAGTTTGAACCTGCCATAATTCTAAACGGAAAAGTGAAAACTTTTTACATTCGCTCAGGTACATCGATACCCAAGAGTCGCATTGAGCGATTGATTACACGTGCCACCTGCTGTGCCAACTGAAGACGCATCTTCTTAACCGCCTCGTTCTCCTCGCGGAGGATAGAATGGTCGTGGTAGTAGCCGTTGAAGCTCTTACACAACTCGTAAGTGTAAGCAGCAATCATCGATGGCGCAAAGGCCTCTCCTGCAGCCGCTACGGTAGCAGGGTAGTCGCACAACATCTTTACCAACTCAACCTCCTCCGACAACAACTCGCAAGCGATATTTTCGCCCTCGAAAGAGATGTTCTGCTCGGCAGCTTTGCGGAGTACGGAGCAGATGCGTGCGTGGGTGTATTGGATAAACGGACCTGTGTTGCCGTTAAAGTCGATAGACTCGCGTGGGTCGAACAACATCGTTTTCTTTGGATCTACCTTGAGAATAAAGTACTTGAGTGCGCCCAATCCGACCATCGAACTGATTGCCGAGGCCTCCTCCTCGCTGCATCCATCCAATTTGCCCAACTCCTGCGACATTTCGCGTGCAGTAGAAATCATCGCCTCGCACAAGTCGTCGGCATCGACAACCGTGCCCTCGCGCGACTTCATCTTGCCCTCAGGCAACTCCACCATACCGTAGGAGAGGTGGTAGATATCGTCACTCCACTCATATCCCAGCTTCTTGAGGATGAGTTTTAGCACCTGGAAATGGTAGTTTTGCTCGTTACCAACGACATATATGATGCCGTTTAGGGCATTCTCCTCGAAACGCTTGAGTGCAGTGCCGAGGTCCTGTGTCATATAAACCGATGTGCCGTCGCCACGAAGGAGCAACTTCTGGTCGAGACCATCGCTCTCGAGGTCAATCCATACCGAACCATCCTCCTTGCGGAAGAAGAGTCCCTTTGCCAAACCCTCCTCGACAAGTCCTTTGCCAAGAATATAGGTCTGTGACTCGTAGTAAACCTTGTCGAAATCTACGCCGAGAGTCTTGTAGGTAACGTCGAAACCATCGTAAACCCAGCCGTTCATCTTCTCCCACAATGCTCGAACCTCCTCGTCTTTGGCCTCCCACTTGCGCAACATCTCCTGCGCTTCGAGGAGTATCGGGGCCTGCTTCTTGGCCTCCTCCTCGCTCATTCCGCCTGCGACGAGTTCCTTGATTTCGGCCTTGTAGTGCTTGTCGAACTCCACATAGTAGTCGCCTACGAGGTGGTCGCCCTTCTTGCCTGTCGATTCAGGTGTAGCACCATTGCCATAGCGCAACCACGCAACCATCGACTTGCAGATATGGATACCACGGTCATTCACAAGGTTTGCCTTGATGACATTGTGTCCGTTAGCGGCCAAAATCTGCGCCACAGAGTAACCTAAAAGGTTGTTGCGGATATGTCCGAGGTGGAGAGGCTTGTTGGTGTTTGGCGACGAGTACTCAATCATAATCGTTCGTCCTGTAGGCTCTGCCACACCATAGTTCTTGTTGGCGGAAATCTCTCCGAATCGCTCTATCCAGAACTTCTGGTCGAGCGAGAGGTTCAGGAATCCCTTGATAACATTGAACGCGCTGAACTCGGCAGCCGATGCTACGATCTTCTCGCCAATCTCGGTCGCTACCGCCTCGGGTGCTTTGCGAGCCATCTTTACGAGTGGGAATACCACGAGGGTATAGTCGCCCTCGAACTCTTTGCGGGTCTTTTGAATCTGTATCTGCGAATCGGCAACCTCGCCGTAGAGAGCCTCCACAGCAGCCTTTACTACGCCTGTAATGTGTTGTTCTATATTCATTTTAACTGTTGTTTTTCTATTTCTTATTATTGGGCGCAAAGATAGCAAATAAAAACGGAAAACGGAAAACGGAAAACGGAAAACTTCTCAAAAATAATAAATCGTCATTGCGAGGAACGAAGTGACGCGGCAATCTTCCCTATTATTTTTAATTAAAAAGTGGGAGATTCCCACACTCGTTGCACTCGCTCGGAATGACGGAGCGTTGATTTTTTTGCGCTTTTCAAAATTATGTGCTACATTTGTGGTGCAATTCTCGGATTGCAGACATATAGAAAGTGTTTTTCGCCGTCCTAAAATGGAAATGTGGAAGTTTTCAGAGGTAAGGGATATTCGAACAACACTCACTTCTTGTATATACGCTATTGGTGTGTTCTACACCAATCCATTGCTATATACAGGTGTGGGGATATTGTATCGTTTATTTTACTTCGGGTATTCCACAACCTCCATTTTAATAGACGAGAAATCAACCTCACACTTTCTTTTTTTGTCATAATAGTGAAAACTTTTATTTAACATTTTAATTCATAAACAATTATGAAAAAACTTTTACTTTCGGTCGTTCTTGCAGCGACTTTGGCACTTACATCGTGCCAATTTGATGATTCCAACATTTGGAACACTCTTAATGAGTATGGCGAAACAATCAAAGACCACGAGGAGCGAATTACCGCCCTCGAAGAGCTGTGCAAGCAGATGAACACTAACATTGAAGCGTTGCAGACTCTCGTTGAAGCACTCGAAAAGCGTGATTATGTGACTAATGTTTCGGAGGTACGCAACAATGGAGTTGTTATTGGTTATACAATTTCGTTTGCTTATAGTGACACTATTACAATCTACCACGGACAAGATGGCGCAAATGGAGCAGATGGTAAAGATGGCTATACACCTATAATTGGTGTTGCACAGGATAGTGACGGCATCTACTATTGGACCCTCGATGGCAAATGGCTTACTGATGTTAATGGAAACAGAATAAAAGCCGTAGGAGTCGATGGTGAAGATGGAAAAGATGGCGCTGATGGAGCTGACGGCAAAGATGGTGAAGATGGCAAAGACGGTGCTAATGGAACTGATGGCAAAGATGGTGCTAATGGAGCTGATGGCAAAGATGGTGAAGACGGCATCACCCCACAACTTAAAATCGAGAATGACTATTGGTATATCTCGTACGACAATGGTAAGACATGGACAAAACTTGGCAAGGCAACAGGCGAAGATGGAGCTGACGGAAAAGATGGAGCAGACGGAGCACAAGGTCCGCAGGGAGCCAAAGGCGAGCGTGGTGATTCGTTCTTCTTAGACGTGTCGCAAGATGATGAATATGTATATCTCACCCTTGCCAATGGCACACTTATATCTATACCTCGCCAACGCCCATTCACCATTACATTTGCCACCGATGGCGGTACTTTGGCATTTGACGAGGGCGAAAGCATTGCTGTCAATTATACACTTTCGTATGGCTACAACAATACCGAAGTGCGTGTTGTAGGCAACGGAGGTTGGGATACTTCCGTAACCCGCAAGAGCAATACCACCGGAACTCTCTCTATTACGGCCCCAGCCGTTAATAGCGATGCAGAGGTTGTTGTTCTTGCAACAGATGGCATAGGTCATAGCACTATGGCAACTTTGGTGTGCAGTGTAACCAATTCTGGCAGTATGCTTACGGTTGTAAACGAGGTTATCAATGTTACCGAGGCGGCTACACAAGTACAAATAGAGTTGCAGACCAATATCGACTCCTATGAAGTTGTAATACCGACATCTGCAAAGAGCTGGATTACACTTGGCGGAGCATCCACTCGTGCGGTGCTGCGTGAGGATGTTATAAAGTTGAATATCAGCGAGAATACCAGCACATCGGAGCGTATGGCGGCTGTGGGCATCATTAATAGCGAATTGGGTATAAATGAGTCAGTATTGATAAAACAGCAACGAGGCATTCTAACACAGACAATTACCTACACCTCCTCGGATGAATCGATTGTTAAACCTTACAATGAGTATGCTTTCGGAGGTGTTAATATCGTAAGTAACACCTACTCTGATGGCAGGGGAAAGATTGTTTTTGATGGCGATGTAACAACCATCGGTTTTAATGCATTCTACAACTGTACAACTCTTACTTCTATCGAGTTGCCCGATAAAGTTACTACAATTGACGAGTACGCCTTTGCAAACTGTACGGCGCTCGCTGATATAGACTTTGGTGTAGGCACGCAAAGCATTGCAACATTGGCATTGCAGAACTGTTCAGCCATCAAAACTTTGACTATTCCGAATAATATCACCTCTATTGCCACGGGTGCGTTTTTGGGTTGTGACTTCACCACCTTAAATATAGGCGATGGTATTACAACTATTAGCAACGAACTATTCTCTGGTATGACATCATTGCAGCTGATAAATTTTGGCACCAAACTCCAAACTATTGGCAGTAAGGCGTTCTATGGTTGTACTGCGTTGCGCCTATCGAAACTCCCAACAGGCGTTACAACTATTGGCACATCAGCCTTTTATGGCTGTAAGGCGATTAGCAACCTTACTCTTCCGCAAGGATTGACCGCTATTGGCAATGGTGCATTTGCATCTTGTACAAAACTCACAAATCTCACCTTACCAAGTTCCGTTACATCGATCGAAGCAAATGCATTTTCAGATTGTTCCAAATTGGCAGTAGTAAACTGCGATGCAACAACGCCGCCAACTATTGGAACGAATGTTTTTGCAAACAATGCAATTGCTCGTGTAATATATGTTCCTACTAATTCGGTCACGAATTATTGTGCAGCAACTAATTGGGTTAAGTATAAGACGTATATTACTTATCCGGGAGGTACTCCGCTTAAAGTTGGCGACCTTGTTACTCGCGATGGGGCAACAGGAGTTGTGTTTTACGTGAGTGACTCTGTGGTTAAAATGGTATCTGTTACCGAAACTAAGGCAATGTGGGGTGACGCGAAAACTTGGTGCTCAGATTATGGTGCCGGTTGGTATTTGCCGACAAAGGAGGAGTTGAAAATGATTTACACTAATAAATCTGAAATCAACTCTACGCTTTCAGCTAATGGCTTTACACGTCTCACTGAAGATGATCATTGGTCTTCTACTGAATATTCATCAAGCGAAGCGTGGTATGTCGATATGTACAATGGCAGCACCTACAGCGACGGCAGTAAGGGCCGCAACAGCTATGTGCGCGCTGTCTCCGCTTTTTAGAAATTAGGCTTTTGCCTTTCAAACTTTACCCTCCGCAGAATTTTCTGCGGAGGGTTTATTTTGTTGATGATGCCGATTATTGTGGCAACGAATGACATTCGGGCTTCCAGCCCTTAATGGCATTTAATGACAACGCAGTCCAAAGGACTGCTTAATAACAAAGCGCATTTGCCATTCAGCGAGTATAACGAGCGATTGCCATTCATTGCCATTCAATGCCATCAAACTTGGCGCAAGAAAAGCTAATGGCTAACAGCTAATAGCCCATCAAAACTACTCACTACTATCTACTCACTACTCACTTTTTGAAAATAAAGAATACTGCCAAGACAAGGCAGATAAAGCCTGCGAGGTGATTCCAGCGGAGGGCTTCGTTTTTCATTATCAGCTGTACGATAACGGCAAAGACCGTCAGCGAAACAACCTCCTGAATAACCTTCAACTCCCAAATCGAGAATGGTCCGCCATACTCCATACTACCCAAGCGGTTTGCGGGTACCATAAAGCAGTACTCGAAGAATGCCACCAACCAACTGATGAAAATCACGGCCACCAAGCCTATGCGCTCGAATTTGCTCTTGAACATAACCTGGCCATACCACGCCAAGGTCATAAACAGATTTGAGCATATCAAAAGTCCTACTGCGGACAAACCCCTCCCAATCATAATTTCACTTTTTAAGATTTTCGGGTGCGAAAGTATTAAAAATTTGCCGAAATGCGACCAAAATTGGCGAAAAATAGATACTTTTGCGCTATGAAATTTACTTTGATTACGGGAGCATCGTCGGGAATAGGCCTTGCCTATGCCGAGCAGTTAGCCGCAAAGGGCCACAATATTATTGTTGTCAGCAATCAGTGCGAACGCAACGAGGAGGTTGCAACCGACTTGAAACAACGCTTTGGAGTAGAGGCTGTTGCGTTGTACTCCGACCTCTCGAAGGCGGATGCGGCAGAGCAAATTTATGACTGGTGCAAAGAGCGCAACTACGAGGTCACAACCCTCGTGAGCAACGCGGGTATCCTGCAGTTTGGAATGTTTCTGCACACCAAACCCTCGATGGCGGCGTTTATCACAAATCTCCACTGCATAACCCCATCGAAGCTATGCCGCCTCTTTGGCGAGGATATGTGCAGTAGAGGAGAGGGGCGTATTCTGATAATGTCTTCGATGACCGCTTGGACGCCATATATCACGGTGTCGTACTATGCTGCAACAAAGGCCTACCTTAAAAGCTTTGCGCAGTCGTTGTGGTATGAGTTCCGTCCGCACGGAGTTACAGTAACTACTGTCTATCCGGGTGCTGTCGATACTCCTCTCTACAACCTAAAGGATAAACATCGCAAGTGGCTTCGTCGCTTGGGCGTTATGATGTCGGCCGAGAGGTTGGCAAAGGCGGGAATACGCGCTATGGAGCGTGGTCGTCGCACCGCCACACCAGGACTCTTTACAAAGGTTGCTGTAGGTGCGTGTCGCCTACTCCCTGCACACGGACTACTGCCTGTGCTTAAAATCCCCGTAATAAAACGAATCCTCGAAAAGTTATAACAAGAAAGGCTGTCGCAAATCGACAGCCTTTATTTATGTTGATGATGTAGGTTCGATTATTTAACCTTCAGCCACTTAGCATTCTCCTCGGTGTACTTCTTCAAACGAGCAGGGTAGTCTGTGCAGTGGATGTCGGCACCAATAGCCCAAGCACGGAGTGCCGAGTGGTCGTGGCGACCGGGCCAGAGGTTTACCTTCATACCCTTCTTGTGAGCATATTTCATATCCTCGCGAGTGGTTCTGTCGAGACGCGCTGCAATGCGCTTAATGCCCAAAGCCTCAGCAATCTTTACGGTCTGCTTGGTGCATCCGTCACCTGTGATAAGGCCGAGTTCGGCATTCGGATACTTCGTCTTGATATAGCGCAAAGCACGAACGTCAAACGAGGTCATTGCATAGGTCGAACCCTTTGGCTGTGCCTTTAGAACAGCCTTTGCAACCTTGTCGCAGTAAACTGCGAGCATCTCCTCGTCGTACTTCTTACATTTCATCTCAAACTCGATAAAGAGGCCTGGATAGTTACCCATTAACTTTAGGAACTCGTCGAGGAACATCAATTTCGACTTGCCGTCGTTCAAAGTCACCTCGCGCAACTCCTTCTCGGTCATATCTTCTACGCGCTTGTTGAGACCTGCGGTGCGCTTGAGGTTGTCATCGTGCTGCAATACAATCTTGCCATCCTTTGTGATACGAACATCAATCTCAAAAGCCTTGATGCCGGCCTCAAGACTCTTTTTGAATGTGCCCTCCACATTCTCCATGCCCTCGCCGCAACCGCCGCGGTGAGCCAAAATTACTATTTCGTTCTCCTGAGCAACTGCCTGTAAACCAGCAAGTGCCAAAACTGTCAATAACAGTGTTTTGATTGTCTTCATGATAGTTAGTTTGTTTGTTTGTTAAATTCGTTAGTAATGCTTTATGCTATCTCCCAGCGTCCGCCTTTGCCGAATACTCTCTCGACAAGTTCATCGTAGAAGCCTCCGCGACGTGCCAAGTCGAACATATTTACGCGCCAACGCATCAGCTGTACAAATGGCATCATATCCTTCAGCTGCTGACGAGTTACACCAATATCGGCAGGGTCTGCCGGAGCTCCAACTTTGCGGAAACACTCCTGCATCTTCTCGAAGGTATAGACCTGCTTGCGGTAGTTGGCCTTCAATAGTGGCCAATGCTCCTTGAAGAATGTGAGCTGCTCGTGAACCTTCTCCTTGTCGTTGTATTTAATGGTGATTTGTGCGTACCCCAGCTCCGGAGATACGAAATCCTTGAAGATGTCGAGGGCACGCTGCTGCTCCTCCTCAAGTGATGGCCAAGCCTCTACACACTTCTCTACGTCGATATTGCGCAAATCCATATCGAGGAGAGCGTCGAAGAATGCACACATCGTGAGAGTGCCGATAGCTACCTGGAAGCCGTGCGACTGCAATTTTCCGTTGAAGGAGTGGTGAGTCATATCGAGATAGTGGCTAAAGAGGTGGTCGGCACAAGATGCCGGACGGCTCGAACGGGCCGCCTGCATAGCAAAACCACTCAATGTAAGTCCCTCAAAGAGAGCTGCAATAGCCTCCTTATCGCAAGCCGCTACGCCCTCCGGATTGGAGAGTTGGTCGTCGAGTACATCCTGCAATACGTGCCAAGCCTCCGAGATAATCGGCTCACAGCCCATGGCATCGGCAATCATCCACTCGGCTCCACAAGGAATCTTTGCTGCAAGGTCGGCATAACCCGCTGCGGTCATCTCCTTTGGTGCATTGGCAATTACATCTACATCGGCCAAAATAGCGAGTGGGGCAGGGCAGTCGAATGTCTGCTTGAGTCCCTCATAGCTGATTGATGCTCCAAACGACGAATATCCATCCACCGAAGCAGCTGTGGGTATTGTGAGGTACTGCTGACCGAGGTGGTGTGATGCAAGTTTGCAGAGGTCGTTGATTACGCCCGAGCCTACCGAAACCATGATTGCACCCGCCTCTTTGGCGGCCTCCTCAACCTCCATAACATAGCACCACTCAGCGTGGAACTCATCCTGCTGAATAATGTGCTTTGCGGTGTCAATGCCCGCAGCAACGAGGTGGTTATAAACCTCCTCACCGGCTACACGCCAGGTGTTTTTATCGGCAATGACTATTGCACGAACATTGCCAAACTGCTCTTTGAAGATTGATGGCGCAAGATGTAGAATGTTGCTATCCATCTCAAAAACTTTGGTGTCTGTTGCTACAGCCAAAGCCTTTGCTATACGTTCCTTCGTTGTCATTCTCTGTTACTATTTATATAATAGATTATACAAGTTTCAATTCTGCCTTGATAGCCTCAATCTTCGCATCGAGTTCAGCCTCTACTTTGTCGAACTCCTCTACAGATGGCAAAGTGGCCTTCACTCCGAAGTAGAACTTAATCTTAGGCTCTGTTCCCGATGGGCGTACCGAAACCTTTGTTCCCTCCTCGGTAATCCACTGCAAAACATTGCTCTTGTCCTCTACGCCAGGGATAGGGCTTACCTCGCCTGTTACGGTATTCTTTAACTCAAGTGTTTTGTAGTCGTAAATCTCGACAACCTTTGAGCCGAGAATCGACTGTGGAGGATTGGCACGATACTCAACCATCATATTCTGAATCTGCTCCGCACCATCCTTACCCTCTCGAACCACATTTACAAGGCCCTCGCGGTAGAAGCCGAACTTAACATAGAGGTCCTGTAACCACTCGTAGAGAGTTACACCCTTGGTGTCGCGACACCAAGCTGCAGCCTCCGCAGCCAACGAACAAGCCGAAACTCCATCCTTATCGCGAACGTAGTCGCCTGCGAGATATCCGAACGACTCCTCGCCTCCGCCTATGTATTGAGTTTTACCCTCGTTCTCGCGGATAATCTTTGCAATGTACTTGAAACCGGTAAGGCAGTTGTAGCACTTAACGCCATAGGCCGCAGCGACAGCATCAGGCATCATAGAGGTCACGATTGTCTTGACAACATAATCTCCCTCCTTGATGCGTCCAAGCTCAGCCCAGCGAGTAAGCTGATAACACATCAAAAGCACCAATGTTTGGTTGCCATTAAGGAGTACGTACTCGCCCTTCGAGTTGCGTAATGCCAAGCCTATACGATCTGAATCGGGGTCGGTGGCCATTGCAAGGTCTGCTTGCTCCTTCTCCGCAAGGTCAATAGCCATCTTCATTGTAGGGCGGTTCTCCGGATTTGGAGACTCAACTGTCGGGAAGTTGCCATCGAGAATGGTCTGCTCGGGTACAGATATGACGTTCGTAAATCCGAAATTCTTGAGCGAAGCCGGTGTAAGACGAACACCTGCACCATGGAGTGGGGTATAGATGATCTTTATGTCGTGGAAACGCGCCACGCTGTCTGCCGAAAGCTGCAACTTTTTGATGGCTGCAAGATACTTTTCGTCGAACTTCTCGTCGAGGATGGTGATGTTTTCGGCATTTTTGCCTGTGAGGATTTGCGAAACCTCGGTCACCTTCTCTACCTCTTTAATAATATTTACGTCGTGTGGTGATGTTACCTGCGAGCCGTCGCTCCAATAAGCCTTGTAGCCGTTGTACTCCTTCGGATTGTGCGATGCTGTAACCATAACACCCGATTGGCAGTTCAATTCGCGAATTGCAAATGAAAGCTCCGGCGTAGGGCGTAATTCATCGAAAAGGAACACCTTGAAGCCGTTAGAGGCGAAGATGTCGGCTACACGCTCGGCGAATGTGCGAGAGTTGTTGCGCGAATCGTGCGCTATTGCCACGCGAATCTCCTCGTTCGGGAAATTTATCTTGAGATAATTCGCAAGACCCTGGGTCGCAAAACCAACCGTGTAGTTGTTCATGCGATTTGTTCCTACGCCCATAATGCCGCGCAAACCTCCTGTGCCAAACTCCAAATCCTTGTAGAAACTCTCCACAAGCCCCTTAGGGTCATTGTCAATCAGGTTCTTAACTTCGTTACGGGTTGCTTCATCGAACTCCGAGCCAAGCCATTTTTCGGCCTTGGACATCACTAATTTTTGCAAGTTATCCATAGCTTTATGATTATAAGTTTTGTTTATACTTTCTTGAAAGGTTATTTGTTTTGTTATCTTCGCAAAGATACAAAATTTATTTGTAAATGTAGTAAATCAGCGAGTTAAATTTTACTGTTCCCAAAAAGATTTTTTACTCCATAAGAAATAATATTAAATAAACAATAGTTGCGGTATTTTTTTTTGAACAATTTTATTTTCAACTTTGCAAAGTCAAACAATACAAGTCTTGCGATTTGGTATTGCCTACTAACTTAAACGATTTATACTCAATTATTTATGCTTGCGAACATTGCGACATATGACGATACTTGGCAAAGCTGCCTTAGCGAATTGAAAACGAAAACCTCTGAGGAGGAGTTCGTTAAGTGGTTTTTGCCCATTGAGCCACTTGAATTCGATGGCGAAAGACTTCGTATCAAGGTGCCAGATCGCGACTTCGCAAAGGTTATTGAGAATAACTATAGCCAGGTGTTAAAGCCTGTTATTGCACAGCTTTTTGGTCGTGACACTCGCCTTTACTACGCTATTCCAAAGAACAATCATCCTATTGTTGTGCCGAGTAATGGTGATGCGACAACGGTGGAGCATACCTTTAGTCAGCAAACCGACACGTCAAATATACGAAATCCTTTTGTAATTCCGGGCATAAATCGCCTAAGAATTGAGCCGCAACTCAATAAAAATTACACATTCGATAATTTTATCGAGGGAGAGTGCAATCGTTTGGTGCGTTCGGCAGCTATGTCTGTCTCGGTAAATCCCGGAAATCACACCCCTTTTAACCCACTCTATATATACGGAGATTCGGGCTTGGGTAAGACACACGTAGCGCACGCCATAGGTAACGAGATACGCCAGCGTTTTCCGGAGTTGCAGGTGCTCTATGTTGCGATGAGCAAATTTCAGGCCCAATTCCAGGCTGCGACGCTCAACCACGATGTGCCGAACTTTATCCACTACTATCAGGCTGTCGATGTGTTGATTTTGGACGATATTCAGGAGCTGTCGGGTAAGCCGGGTACGCAAAATGCCTTCTTCAACATCTTCAATCATCTTCAGATGTCGGGTAAGCAGTTGGTGCTTATTTCGGATAAACCACCGGTGGAGTTGAAGGATATCGAGGAGCGACTTTTGACCCGTTTCAAATGGGGGTTGTCGGCGGAGATTCGTGTTCCCGACTACGAAACCAAAATCAAAATTATTCGTACAAAAGCGGTTCAGCTCAATGCAAATATTCCGGATGAAGTAGTTTGTTACTTGGCGGAGAATATATCGGCCAATATCAGAGAGATAGAAGGTGCTATCTCGTCGCTTATCGCTAACGCTACGTTTATGAATAAGCGCATCACTACGGCTCTTGCAAAGGAGGTGCTGAAGGTCTATGTTTCGATGTATCAAAAGGAGATTACTATCGAACATATCATAGATGTCGTTTGCGCCGAAATGAATGTCGATAAAGAGCGTATGAGCTCCTCGGAGCGAACTCGCGAAGTGGCCATTGCTCGCCAGTTGGCGATGTACTTGGCGAAGAAGCATACAAAACAACCTTTGACGAATATTGGTGCAGCAATAGGAGGTCGCAACCACGCCACTGTTTTGCACTCTTGTAAGACAATCTCCAACTTGATGGATACCGAGAAGATTTTTCGTCAGCAGGTTGAGCGTATCGAGAAGATTTTGATGAGTTAGAGAATATATCTTCAAACGCTGTTCAAACAACAAGGAGTCTGCAAATTTTGCAGGCTCCTATTATTTTTACAAAATAATGTCCTAAAAGTAGGCGATTTGTAAAAAATGTATTATATTCGCACTGAAATTGTAAAAGAGTGTATAAATCGTAACCAAAACACACTAATTTTTTAACATATTTAACACTTTAACTTATCTTAATCACTAAAAAACAAACAATTATGAAGGCAAGAAGATTTTTTGCATTTGTAGCCGGAGCAGCAATGCTTTTCGGTGCGTTTGGCTGTACTCCAGAGAATGGTGAGGAGGGCTCTGCTTCAGAGGCTGAGATTACTGTTACTCCTGCAAGTATCGCTACAACATTGGAGGGTTCGGTGGAGACATTGACCGTTACCTCTAACGCTAAGTGGGTTGCAACTTGCGACCAGAGCGATGTTGTTATCAGCACAGTAGTAGGTAATGGTAATGCAACTGTTACCCTTACTATTCCTGCTGCAACTACAGCTCGTACATTTGATGTGAAGTTCCTCGCAACAAAGCAGATTGAGGTTGCAGGAATCCCTGTACCATCGAATGACGAGGCTATCGTAACTGTATCGCAGAATGCTACAGGCGTTGATATGAACGACTACCTCTATTATGAGGATTGCGGTGCTGATGTAGAGAAGATTACTTTGGATAACGGAAACACCGCTTGGCCATACATTGACCAGTTCAGCGCGTGGAATCCAAAGGGTTCAGCTGCAACCAATGTAACTTACGCAGGTCAGAGTGCATCGGTTCGTGATTCGGGCGTAAACTACGATCCAACCGAGGATGCTGTAGGTCTTTCCGGTGCTCCGTATGTATTCTTGAACAAAGTTCCTGCGCAGGCGCACTTTGTAATCGAGAAGCTTGCAGTTACAGGTGGTGCAAACTACATCCTCACATTCAACGTATCGTGCCAGAACGGTTACAGCGGAACTCCTACTTTTGCAACTGTTGACAACTCGCTTGTTCACCTCGAGCTCGGTTATGATGGTCAGACTTGGGATGCAGTAGATTGCACATTCGTTCCTAATGGCGGCAATGGCTGGTATGCTGCAACTGCCGAGTTTAAGGTGACTGCAAATGCTACAACACTCTATGCTCGTTTCACTTATGAGGCTCCGACATCGAATGGTGGTGGCCGTTTCGATGACTTCAAGCTTGTAGCTGGTGGAAATGGTGCAGAGCTCACTCCTGAGGCTCCTCAGCAGCCAGAGTTGCCGGAGCAGCCAACAGATCCATTGGCAATTCCATACTCGGAACCATTCGCTACAACTCAGGGCTACTTTACTATCAACGATGTCGTTCTTGGTGAGGGCTTGACTTATGTATGGATTTTCGATTCGCAGTACTCTTGTATGAAGGCTTCGGCCTACAAGGGTGGTCCAGTACCAAGTGAGAGTTGGTTGATTTCGCCAGAGATCACACTTGCCGGTGCAACTGCTCCTGCTGTATCGTTCGAGCACTGCCACAAGTTCGCGGGTACTCCATCTGATGAGCTTACATTGTGGATTAGCGAGGATAAGGGTGTAAACTGGGCTCAGCTCACTATCCCTGTATATGGAACAAACAACGACTACAGCTTCGTAGCTAACACTATCGATTTGACATCGTATGTAGGCAAGAATGTTCAGATTGCATTCAAGTATGTTGCAACATCGACTCACGCCGGTACTTGGGAGGTTCGCAACTTCAAGGTAGCTGAGGGTGATGGTTCGACTACTGAGCCTGAGCAGCCAGGTCAGGGTGGCGGCGACGACAACGTTGGTGGTGAGGCATCGGGCGTTTACACTTCGGACGCAGCTTTCATTTGCAAGGCAGACAACTCGACTAACAAGTGCTACACTCTCGGAGAGTCGAAGATCAACGGCGCAGCTTGTAGCGGTGTTAAGCTCGGTACCAGCAAGAATGCAGGTTTCTTTACTTCGACTGCTGTTGGCGTAGAGGGTACAAAGACTCTCTCATTCTACGGTATGGCTTGGAAAGGTGCAAGCGCAACTATCTACATCAAGGTAGAGGGTAGCAGCGAGGTTAAGTCGGTAGCAGTTAAGGCTAACGATGGTGCAACAGGCAATCCTCCTTACACTATCACCGTAACTGACGCAGACTACTACAGCGTAGAGCTTACTGGTTTGACAGCAGATTCGAAGATTATGTTCTCGACAGATGCAACATTCACAACTGCAACAAGCTCAGCAGCTCGTGCAGTATTGGCAGGTATTACTTTGAAGTAATATGAAATATACAATCCAAGGCAGGCTGATTACCTGCCTTGGGTACTATTTTTTTAGACGATTTTTTACGATAGATGAGAGATATACGAAACACGATTAAATTTATGTTCAAAAGCATCAACCGTAGCGTAGTGGCTGTGTTGATGCTTGCGTTTGCTTTTACGGCTTGCGAATATGACGATGAGTGGTCGCCATATAAATCGAAGGCGCAACTAAGCGGGGCATTGCTTACTTATCATCCATCTTCTATCACGGGAACGACCTCCGGAGACCCCTCTTACCTCTGGGTTCTACAGGTGATAGAGGGTGGCGATTTCTGCTCGTTTGTATCACAATCGGGATATGTTGGCAATCCTTTTACAATAAAACTTACGGCAAATATGGGCGATGTAGAGCGTCGGGCTGTGGTGCGTATCACCTTTACGGATGGCTATACCAATACATTTACAATTCGTCAGTTGTCAATGACAGACAACCCTACATATGACCGTCCTTGGGCCGAGCAGCCGGCTCAAAAGAGTGGTAAATCGTTGGTCTATAAGACCTACTATACGCAGACTACGGGTGGTAGGCGCGTACGAAACTATTCGATATGCTACGATACCGAGAAACTTGTGTCGCATTGGGTAGCATATCCTGTTCATAAAATGTATATGGATAGAGGTAACTACAAGGCTAAGAACTCGAATGGTCGTACCGATGCGTGGGCCTTCGATGATGCTGTGTGCGAGTATGTATCTTCGTCGCCATATTACAAAGTTTTGCACTACAACTACACCTCCCCTGTGATTCCGCAGGAGCAACAGTGGTATGCAACCTCGACATATGGTAGTGGCTATGCACGAGGACATATGCTACCATCGGCAACGCGCTATATGACATTCAATACCAATGCGCAGACCTTCTATTCGACCAATATTATGCCACAAGAGTATGACTTTAATGGTGGCTCTTGGTCTAATCTCGAGGGTAAGGTGCGTGGTTGGGCTTGTGCCGATACACTCTTTGTGGTTACGGGAACACTCTTTGAGGGTACACGAACCCTCTCGAAAAATGGTCGTACAACATTGGTTCCATCACACGCCTACAAGCTTGTGTTGCGTACAAAGAGTGGTAACACAGGAAAGAACATCTCTGATATAACCTCGGCTGAAGACTTAAAGTGTATAGCGTTTTTATACGAGAATAACGCCTCCGAAGTGGAAACAACCCCTGCTGATGCAGCAACGACTGTGGCCGAGATTGAACGACGCTCCGGATTTGTTTTCTTCCGCAATCTGAAGAGTTCAATTTCGAATGAGGTGAAGTCACAAAAGAATCTGAGTGATTGGGGATTATAAATTTAACGAGAGGATAAACGAAAAAACTAATAAATAACAATTAAAACCTTATGAGAAAAACAATTTTAGCAGTATTGTTTGCTGCGGCGTTGTTGGTGGCATTCGCACAGAAGCCCTACAAGGTGGTTTTCTACAACCTTGAGAACTTGTTCGACACCATCAATGACCCAAACAAGAATGACGAGGAGTATCTCCCCGAAGGTGCGCGTAAGTGGACTACCTACCGCTACAACCAAAAGCAGGCCAATATGTCGCGAGTATTGTTCGACCTTGCAGCAGAGGACAAAAATTTCCCTACTGTGATTGGCGTGTCGGAGATTGAAAATCGCCTTGTGTTGGAGGATTTGCTTGCTACACCTCGCCTCGCAAAGACCAACTATCGTATTGTTCATTACGATTCACCGGATCGTCGTGGTGTGGATTGTGCATTCTTCTATCGTCCCGACCAATTTAAGATTGAAGGCTCTGAGGCGCACAAAATCTCCTTCCCTGGTCAGCCAAACTTCCTTACTCGCGACCTTGTTGCAATGTGGGGAAAGATTGAGGGCGAGCCATTCTACTTTATCGTTTCACACTGGCCTTCGCGCTTGGGTGGTAAGGAGCGTTCGCAATTCTCGCGTGACTTTGTAGCTGCAAAGTGCAAACATATCTGCGACTCGGTGCGCAAGAATAATCCGAACACAAAGGTTGTAATTATGGGCGACTTTAACGACGATGCTACCGACAAGAGTGTTACCGACGTTCTCGGCGCAAAGGGCAATATCAAGAAGTTGGATAAGAATGACATGTATAATCCATTCTACGATATGTATAAGGCCGGCTATGGTACTTTGGGTTATCGCGATGCGTGGAACCTGTTTGACAATATCGTAGTATCGGAGAACTTGGCAACAGGCTCGACCGGAGCGTTGAAGATTCAATCGAAACCGACCGAGAAGATTGAGAAAAAGTCGAAGAGAGCTAAGACCTTCTACGGCAATATCTTCTATCGTCCATATATGATACAGCAGGAGGGCCAATACAGAAACTATCCGTTGCGTTCGTTCGTAGGAACCAACTTCCAGAACGGATATAGCGACCACTTGCCTGTCTATATCTACATTGCAAAATAATCTTATTAAATAAAGTGTATGAGACTTAGATTTTTACTTATTGCAACAATGACATTGCTCGCTTCGACTGCTCTCGCGCAAGGAGGAGGTCTGAAGGGTAGAGTATTGTCGCGCGACGGCCGAACAGCCGTTGGAAATGCAGCAGTAACAATTTCGGGTACCGACTACAAGGCCACGACCAACGATGCCGGCTATTTTGAGCTGAAGGGCGTGCCTGCAGGTGACTACAGATTGACCTTTACTGCTCCCGAGTTCGAGAATCTTGATATTGTTGTCAAGGTTGAGAATGATGTGAAGAATATCAATGCAGTAATTGTTGTACCTCGCTCGTTGCACGAGGAGATGGTTGATGATGCAATCTTTGCCGAGTTCGATACCGACTCTCCGTCGGCCGATTCGCCGGCATTGCCTTCTACGCTTTCGGCATCGAAGGATTTGTATAACAATATTGCTTCGTACCGATTCAGCGAGATGCGATTCAATGTACGTGGTTTTGACTCGAAATATACCGATGTATATCTCAATGGTATCCGCTTTAATGATGCAAACACAGGCTATGGACCGTGGTCGTTGTGGAGTGGTATGAACGATGCTACACGTAATCAGGAGAATGTAGCAGGTTTGACCACAACGGAGTATGGCGTTGGCCGCTTTGGCGGAACTACGAATATCAACGCTCGTGCTTCGCAAATGCGCAAAGGCTTCCGTGCAAGTGTATCGGGTGGTAACCAGATGTATAATTTCCGTGCAATTTTGTCGTACGCTTCGGGAATGCTCGACAGTGGTTGGTCATACGCCTTCTCGGTTTCGACACGTCAGGGTGGAAATGGCTATGTTGATGGCGTTTATTACAACTCTTATGGTTACTTTGCGGCTGTTGAAAAGCAGTTCAACCCTCAGCACCGCCTCTCGTTGATGGTGCTCGGTACTCCGCAGCAGCGTGGCGCACAGCAGGCCTCTACACAGGAGGCTTACGATATGTTCGGTAGCAACTACTACAACCCTAACGTAGGTTTTCAGGATGGTAAGATGCGTAATACCCGCGTACGTCGTTCGCACGAGCCTATCGTGATGTTGAACTACTACTACGACATCAACGAAAAGACTCGTTTCTCGGCAGCTACATCGGTGCGTTTTGGCTTCAACGGATATTCGGCTCTCACCTGGAAAGAGGGCTCGGACCCACGTCCTGACTACTACCGTTTCCTCCCATCGAACTATACTACACAGATTCTTGTCGCTGATGGTGATGGTAATGGAGAGTATGATGGTAGTTTCGGATTATTCTTCGCGAATAATAATAAGGGTTTGGCGGAGCGTGGACTCGTTATGGAGGCCGTAAATGCTTTGCGTAGTGGCACACCGGGTGCTGCCATCCCTGGAATCTTTACAGGATCGAGTGATAGCCAGATTTACTCCTATTTGGAGGCAGCAGCCCAGGCTCGCTCGGTGTGGAATGGTCGCATCGACTTTGACAATATGATTAACTCGAACAGAAACGGCACATCCTCGCCTTACGCGCAAGGACACCGTTCTAACTATATGATTGAGGAGCGTCACACCGACCAAATCGACTACAACTTCGTGGCAAATATCTCCCACGATTTCGATAGAAACCACCATATTCTTGGAGGTGTTAAGGCTCGCGTAAATCGTACCGAGTACTACGACAAGATTAAGGATTTGCTCGGTGGAGATTATTGGGTTGATGTAGATAAGTTTGCAGAGCGCGATATGGGTAGCGACCCAATCAAGTATCAGAACGACCTCGACTACTACAATGAGCACGGTCACGCCCGTATTGTTCGTGAGGGCGATAAATTCTCGTACGACTACTACGCTCACCTTCGTCAGGCGCAGGTTTGGGCAATGTACAAGTATCGCGTAGGCGGATTCGAGATGAATGTAGGTGCAGAGCTCGGTTACACAGGTCTGTGGCGTCAGGGTTTGTGGCGCAAGGGACTCTTTGTGGACAACTCGAAGGGCGATTCCAAGCACTTGAATTTCTTGACCTACAAGGCTAAGGCTACATTCTCTTACCGCTTCTCGCAGGCTCACCACTTGGCATTGAACGTGGGTGCTGTACAGGATGCTCCAACCTTCAATTCGGCATTTGTGTCACCTCGTACCCGTAATACCGTCACTCCTGGTTTGACTCCGGAGCAGGCATATAGCGCGGAGTTGGTTTATAACCTCAATTTGCCATATTTGCAGGCTCGTGTAGCAGGTTACTTTACCGAGATGACAAACGCATCGAAGGTTATCTCATTCTATGATGATACACAGGCTTCGTTTACAAACTTTGCGATGAGTAATATCGACAAGCGTTATATGGGTGTCGAGGTTGCTGTACGTGTTCCAATTTGGAACGGTTTGGCATTGCAGGGTGCATTGAACTACGGTGACTATCGCTACACGTCGAACCCTAACTTTGTTCAGACTGTTGATAACAGCAACAAGATTAAGTTGGAGGATAAGGTCTATTGGAAAGGCTTCTACGTTGAGAGCACACCGCAGTTTGCAGTGAATGTAGGTCTCGATTTCCGTGGTCCAAAGAACTGGTTTGCTTCGATTAACTTCAACTACTACGACAAGTTGTATCTCTCGATGAACCCGGCATATCGTACAAACAATGCTGTGGTTCCATACGCAAAGGTCCTCGCTTCGGAGAATAGCAACTCTGCCCAAAAGATTTGGGCTGCACAAGAGGTTGCCAAGATGCGTGCCGAGGAGGATTTGGGCCACGCCTACACTTTGGCAGCCAGCGTTGGTAAGAACTGGTATATCAAGCGTAAATACACCCTTGGATTTAGCGCGGAGGTTAAGAATATCCTTAACAACAACGGCTTCCGTACAGGTGGTTACGAGCAGATGCGTATGCGCAAGGTTCGTGGTATGATGCCGGGACAGAGCAACCCTGCAACAACCTACTACACACACTTCGACTCGAAGTACTTCTATATGCTTGGTACGACTTGCTTCGTAAATGTATATTTCCGTTTCTAATAAGTCAAACCGCAAAAAGAGAAAGATTATGAAACAGTATAAGATGATTTTGGTAGCACTGCTCGGTTTGATTTTGACGGGATGCTACAATAAATTTGAGATGCCCGAGGAGACAGTAATCTATAACGATGAGACCTTCGAGGCTGCCAATCCCGATTTGCAGCACATCTCCATTGCCGATTTGAAGGCTATATTCGGTAATACCAGCAATACGGGCGATACAGGTACTTTCGATGGAACCAAGTATATCCGCTTCGTAGCCAGCGAAGATGAGTGTACCGAGAAGGAGATTTCCAAGGGATGGTACAACACCGGTAACTATTATATTAAAGGTAAGGTTATCTCGAACGATGAGCAGGGTAATATCTACAAGTCGCTTCATATCTTCGATGGCACCGAGGCAATCGAGCTTAAGCTGACAAACGGTCTCTTCCTCGATTATCCTTGCAACCTCGAAACGGGCGAAACAATGTGGGTATATGTGAAGGTGCGCGGTTTATACCTCGGCAACTTCCGTATGATGCTCTCGCTTGGCGATATCCCGACATCGAGTTACAACTCTTGGGGTACATATAAATACTACGCAAACTCTAATATCGTAAGCCAGAATAAGGTGCGTCTGCACGTATTCCCCGGCGAGAAAGATACTATTACAGAGAGCTCGACAGACGAGAAGGCCGATATATATGTTGTGGATGCAAACTCTTACAGTAAGATTCAGGGTAGCAATACACGTCGTTTCCTCGGTCGTTTGATTCGTTTCAAGGGCTTGAAGGTGCACTTTGCTGGTGTCCCTTATCCTGATGCAGATGGCACTGTTGTCACTCCATCTCCTCTCTACAACGGTTCTTTCGAGCAGATTTACCCATCGTGGCTCTGCACAAGCGGTATTCAGGAGACCTTGCCAACTACTCCGAATGGCACCCCTACGCAGGTTGTAAACCGTCCGTGGTATCACTTGGCGTATAGCCGTAATAATGTTGCGCTCTATGGTAGCATCTGTCTTACCTATAACGAAGATGCAAAATATACCTCAGATCACGGAGTTTATATGCTCCGTACGAGTGGCTATTCGCGTTTTGCCGGTAAGTACGCGCCAAAGAATGGTACTGTAGGCGATGTTCTGGCAATCTACCAAATCTACTCGAAGTACACCGACTACCAAGGTGGCGAGGACGACTATTCGACCTACCAGTTGGCAATTAGCCGTATCGAGGATTTCGAGTTTGAACGAGAGCCATCAACGCCTTCGTCTGAGTGGAGCGCGCTTATCAAATGGGCCGAGGATAACTTCCCGCAGTACGTGTATCCAATTACGCCGGACCCTGTAGCACGCCAGGAGGCTGTTGTTGCATGGAAGGCAACATTCGAGTCGAACAAGCCTGAAAATGATGGCTCGCCATTGTGGGCAGCTTGGAATGATTGGGCAAATTGGGTGGTATGGGTTATCGAAAATACCCCTGAGGACTCCTACGTCTTGCCACAACAGATTGTGGAGGATGTTGATACGATAGAGTAGTCACATACGAGACTCAACAGAAAAGCACCGCATTGCCGGTGCTTTTTTGTTGTGAAATTATGCACTTTGCAAAAGAAATTTGTATATTTGTGCGAAAATGCGTTTTTTATGTAGTTTTTATGTCTTTTCTGCGTCCAATATTTAGTTAAATTGCGCAATAAAGAGTACGTAAAAGGCGTTTAGGTGAAAAATGAGCAAACGTAAAAGGAGATATACAACAATTAAAATCCAAATTTTTGGTACAATGAAACATCTATTTACATCCGTTATCGCGTTGTTGGTTACTTTCGCGGTAGCTGCGCAGCCGGGAGCGCAACAGAATCCCGTAATCCCTGCGGATAAGGCTGTCCGAGTGGGAACATTGCCGAATGGTATGAAATACTACCTTCGTCACAACGACAAGCAGAAGAATTTGGCCGACTTCTACATCTCGCACGATGTTGGTGCCATCCAGGAGGATGATGATCAGCAGGGCTTGGCTCACTTCCTTGAGCATATGGCATTCAACGGTACTAAGAACTTGCCTGGTAAGATGCTTATCGAGTATCTCGAGACTGTAGGCGTTAAGTTTGGAGTTAATCTCAATGCCGGTACATCGTGGGACTATACACAGTATCTCTTGAAAGATGTCCCTACAATCCGTCCGGGAATTGTCGATTCGGCACTCCTTATCCTTCACGATTGGTCGCACTTTATCGCTCTGCAACCAAAGGAGATTGATGCCGAGCGTGGCGTAATTATGGAGGAGTTGCGTATGCGTGATGGCGCATCGTGGCGTGCAACTATTCAGTTGCTGAAGGCTCTCGGCAAGGGTACTCGCTACGAGCACCGTAACCTTATCGGCTACCTCGACGGTTTGAAGTCGTTCGACCACTCCTCGCTCGAGAACTTCTACAAGAAGTGGTATCGTCCTGAGTATCAAGCTGTGGTAGTTGTTGGTGACATCAATGTAGATGAGGTAGAGGCAAAACTGAAGAAGTTGATGGCTGATATCCCTGCGTCACCTGCCGATGCACCGAAGAAGGAGGTTATCGTAGTGCCGGACAACAAGGAGCCAATTATCTCCATCCTGGAGGATCCCGAGATGACCGAGACAAGTGCAACCCTCTTTATCAAGCATCAGGCCTTGCCAATGCACCTTAATAATACATTCTTGGCAGAGCAGTTGGCTCTTATCAATGCCCTTGCAATCAATATGGCAAATAGTCGTTTGCAGGAGATTGCGATGAAACCAAATGCTCCATTTACAAGTGCAAACTATATGAACGGAAGCATGGGTATTTGTCCAACATTGGAGTGTGCAGGTGTGGGTGTAGAGACTCAGGACGGCAAACTCCTTGCCGGTTTGGAGGCTGCATACACCGAGTTGGAGCGTATCCGTCGTCACGGCTTTACCGAGAGTGAGTTGGAGCGTGCAAAGCAGGTCGTACTCAAGCGTGAGGAGGTTGCTTACAATAACCGTAACGACCGCAAGAATGGTCAGTATGTACAGCGTTATTTGAATGCATTCCGCAAGAATGCCGCTATGCCTGATGCCGAGACCGAGTGGAAAATCGACAGTATGATTATTACACAGATGCCGTTGCAGGTAATCAATCAGATTGTTGCTCAGTTTATTACCGATCACAATCAGGTGCTTGTTGCTCAAGCTCCAAAGCGAGAGGGGTTGGTAAATCCTACCGAGGCTCAGCTTGCAGAGGTGCTGGCAAAGGTGAAGGCTTCGACTATAGCTCCGTATGCAGACAATACGGTCAAGGAACCGCTAATCTCGCCTGATAAGAAGTTGAAGGGCTCGGCCGTAAAGAAGGAGGCTAAGAATGAGGCCTTTGGTACTACCGAGTGGACCTTGAAGAATGGTATGAAGGTGGTTGTTAAGCCTACAAAGTATAAGGCGGACGAGGTTCAGGTGATGATGATTGCACACTTCGGACAATCTTCGCTCAGCGACGAGTTGTATTGGCCATCGTCATTCCTCTCGACATTTATGGGCCGTATGGGCGTGTCGAAGTTTACCGCTACCGACTTGCGCAAGCAACTCTCGGGTAAGAGTGTTAGTGTTCATTTATCTCCGGATGACTACGAGACCGGTATTCAGGGTATGGCTTCACCAAAGGATCTCGAGACTCTTATGCAACTTATCTACTTGCAGTTTACCGAGCCTCGTTTCTCGAAGGAGGACTACGATGTTGCAATGAATCAGTTGAAGCCTTATGTTGAGAACTTGCAGACAAACCCTGACTACATTTCGGCTGTTCAGCGTCAGAAGACCCTCTACGGAAACCACTTCCGCCGCCAACAGGTTACTCCAGAGCTGTTCGATAAGGTTAAGTTCGAGTTGCTCGAGCCTGCATACAAGGCTTTGTACTCGAACGCAGCAAACTTTACCACATATATCGTCGGTAATGTCGATGTAGAGGCGTTGAAGCCACTCGTAGAGAAGTATATTGGCTCGCTCCCTGTGTCGAAGAAACTCGCAAAGAAGGTTGATGATGGTGTTCGCACCGTTACCGGCGAGGTTGTGAACGACTTCAAGGCTAAGATGCAGCAGCCTAAGGTTGGTGTAACACGCATCTATACCGGTCCTATCGACTACACAATGAAGAATCGCGTGGCAATGAACGTCCTCTCGCAGGTACTCCGTAGCCGCTATACTATCTCTATTCGCGAGGAGAAGGGTGGTACCTATAGTGTAGGTGTCGGCGGTCGAGTAATGCCTGACTACGAGCCTTGGTATCAGCTGATTGTCTTGTTCGACACCAACGAGCAGATGGCCGACGAGTTGAGCCAGATTGTAATTGACGAGATTAAGAAGATTGCCGAGCAGGGCCCTAACAAGGAGGATGTTGAGAAGACTCGCAAGTATCTCTTGAAGGAGTACGAGAATCAAATTCAGCAGAATGGTACTTGGATTGATTGGCTCGACCTCTACAACTACCGTGGTATGAACTCTCTTGCCGAGTACAAGAAGACCGTCGAGGAGCTTACATACGACGATTTGAAGGCTTTGGCAGCGAAGATTCTCAAGGATAACAATATGGCATATGTCGTAATGCGCCCGGAGAAATAGTCAAAAAAAACGGAAAACGGATAACTGAAAACTATCTATTTCTATAACATTAGCAAAGGAGCGAGAAATTTCTTGCTCCTTTTTTTGTGCGATAGTTGCCAAATTTGGTCCTGTTATTTTGCTGATGTTGTCTCCCTCTCCCTCATACAATACGAATCTTGGGTATCGAAAACAATACCCGGCCATAAAGAACACAGGGCGTTTAATGAGAATAGGAAGATTAGCACAATTGCTAATCTCCCTAAATCTGTTAATTACGCTGGCTCCTCAAAAAAAAGCAGTTACTTCCACTCAATCGCTGCGGTGCAGGCGACGGCATCTTCGCCGTTGCGAATTTCGAATAGTGAGGTGTTCTCGCGTTGTTCGTATCCGATTGTAAGTGCTTCGCCCAGGTGGCACTCCTTCGCAAAGTGAATATCGAGTCGCATAGGGCGGTTGTCAGTCAAGTATTCAATCGGTAGGGTATTGAGCATCATTCGGATATAGCGCATTGTATTGACGTGGCGGTTGAAGTCGATATCGCTATAACGTACCTCGTGCTTGCGAGTTACAGTCGGCACAATACCGCGAACTTTGCGTGGAGCCTCGCACGGCGACGGCTCTTCGCAGTAGTAGTCGGAGTCGAAGAGCCCCTCGACCTCCTCGAGGACTACCGGCATACGACGCACAAAATCAATCACGCACCACTGCGAGAGGGCGCGGCCATAGATGTTGCCCGACTTGTCCGAAATCTCGAAATTACGTGTTGAAATAAATCGTGAAGAGTGGGGATTAACCCATGTTGCCACATCGTACTCTTCGTACTGCTCGGGCTGACGATCGAGCTCAACGGAGAGTCGGGAGAGTACCCACGAACGGTTTTGCTGCATCAGAACATCTGGGCTAATGCCGTTTTTCTTGGCATCTGCACCTGCCACATTCAGGATGTCTGCGCAGAGGGCTTCGATGGTTGCGTGCAGGGTAAAATCCACCTTTTCGGGTGCTGCACAAAAATTATAAAATGCCTTTTGTCCCATTTTTTTGTTTTAATTATTAAACAAAGGTAGGTCTTTTGCCGAATATTTGCAACCATATTGCCCAAAATTGCGAGTAAAACGATATTATGAGTTATGTTAAAAAGGGTGTGTTAGGATAAAATAAATAGCTGTTTGCTTGGAAATTAAGCGAAATTGTACTACTTTCGCGTTGGTTTTTGAGCAAAATAAGGAGAAATGGGGATTAAGGTTAAACTTGGCGCCGTGATGGCTCGACGCAACGTGTCGTTAAATGAGCTATCGGAGAGAGTGGGTATCACACCGGCTAATCTCTCAATATTTAAGACTGGCAAAGGACGAGCAGTAAGATTTTCGACGCTCGAAGCAATATGTCATGAGTTACACTGTCAGCCCGGCGAAATTCTCGAATATGTAGAAGAGTAGCACTCTAATGAAAATGGAAGACTTCTTGTTTTTCATTTTTTTTGTATCTTTGCAGTGCAAAATATACAGTTTTGCCCCAACGATGATAAAGACAGATAAAAGCTCACGAGCATTCCATACAGCATTACAATCCATCTCGGCTACGGAGCAACTCACATCCGTATGATAGAGAGGCATAAAAAGTGTAGAACATAAATATTTTGGCGCAACCTTTGCACTTAAGTCTGCTTCGTAAAAGTTTATATTTTATGGAGCAGACTTCAAAGTATCAACGCAGCATCGAACGATTGAACGATGCACTTGGCAAGGAGATTTCTTCAACCTTGCAGTATATCTATTTCCACACCATCTTCGAGGATGCCGGCTATGAACATTTGGCTCGCCTGATGCGCCGTATCTCAATTGCCGAGATGGAACATATCGAGCATATTGCCGAGCGAATTTTGTTCCTCAATGGCAAGGTCGATATGAACCCTTCGGAGCGTGCACGACAGATTGACGAGCCGGTCGAGGCGTTGTATTTTGCCGTTAAGTTGGAGCAGAGTACTATCGACCACTACAACGAGTATTCACGCCTCTGCGCAGCGGAAGATGACTCGGTTACGCACAAGATATTTCAGGATATGGCGGCGGAAGAGGAGGAGCACCTCGATATTTTCCGTACCGAGTGGCAAAACCTCCTCGACTACGGCTCACACTACCTCGCCCTGCAATCCATCTCCAACAGTAAACATAAATCGAAAGGAGAGAAATAGAAATGCAGAATGCAAAATGCAAAATGCAGAATGCAGAGTTAAAAGTTAAATAATCCGTCATTGCGAGGCTTGGCACAAGCCGTGGCAATCTCCCTTACATCGGCTTTTAGCCATTGGCTTTTTTTTGTAATGAATATATAAACGCCCTCCGCAGAGTCTTTGCGGAGGGCGTCATGTCGGATAAAACAATACCATCTACTTATTAGTCGATTCGATATGTTGGTCTACCAGATATACGACCTGATCAGATGCATTTGACAATATAGCCATATAGGTATCAAAATATCGTTCAAATACAGGCATTGTCGGTATAAATGTTTCGACAGTGACGCTTATCCAATCATCTTCCTCGTAATAAGAGGCTTTTACGCACCTTATGCGATTCATCAAATCTAAACAGGCTCTATATACGATAGCCTTTGCTTTACTTGTTATTTTGTCCTGTCTTATCATTCGTGCGACATACGAACCGGGGTTTCTAAGGCTGGTTTGAAATGTGATATACTCACCTTCTGCGTGAATATGCCCACTCAAACTATCGGATTGGAAAGTTATATATTTCTCAACATCTTTCGGCTCCTCCAATGTGGATTTATAACCCTTAGTTTGTATATACTCGTGTATGGCAACGATATTAACGGGTGTTGGATTTAATATTTTAAGAATATATTTGGCCATTCCATCGCCCTTTTCTGCCTCTTTTTGGAGTTTCGTTTTTTTGGGTTGGCTGCTCTGCTTTGGCGTTTTCTGCTTCTCCTGCTTCTCCGAAGCAACTCCCTGCTGAACACCCAATAATAGCAAGGTAAGGAGAATGCATGATATTTTTTTCATACACTCAGATACTATAAATTGTGGTAACTTGTAAAATCTTGTGCAGCTGAAAAAAATGTCATAATATATCGGTTAAAATTATCTCTAAAATAATCCCAACTTGAAACATATTGTTCTATTGAAAACAATACCAAATCATCTTGCATGTATATCTTTATTCCCCTTTGCCTATTCATTGCATAATTTGCGGCTGCTTGTATATCTTCGGGCGACCATCTGCATCCAGACATAGAAAGTCTTATACGAACATAGTCATTATCACAATCTATCAAGAACGAAATCCCATGTACAAAAAACTCAACTATACTACCATCTCCAATCTTTCTCGGATTATGACCTGTAAGTTGTAGCCAGAAAAATATATCATCTAATTTAATATTCATAACTATAAAATTTTAAGGTTTAACAATTTTTATTTTTTTTCTATATTAAAAGTTTATGTCCTCATTTTTCAATACCTTATTTTCAAGATATTCCAACATCCTTGTGTGATTATTTTGTCCCCGTTCAACAAGTTCCATAGGAGACTTTTTTATTCCCAAAGGATTGTTTCCTGACATAGATTGCTCAAATGCATTTTTCATCTTAGATAAGAACAAATCTCTGTTTATCCATGTAGGACAGTGTTTTAAATCGTGATATTGCATCGCACCCAACGCATCTGATGCTTCTGCATGCGCCATACCTGCACCAAATACACCACCATCAATATTTAGAGCCTCCATTGCTGTGTAAGATAGTGCTTTCCCGAAATTTTCGATCAAAAGAATTCGATATCTATAAATAGTTTCTATTTCCACAAATAACTCGCCTATCCATCCTGCTTGGTTAATTGCTTTTGAGAGAAATAAATAAGCTATACTTGCGACTCGTTGTTGAATGTCAATATCATCAATTTGATTAAATGCAAGAAGAGATGTAAATGCGACTCCTACTTCTTCAAAGTGTGTTACATCCTTTAACTTTGCAACATCAAACTTCATTTCATTGTACGCTTGTACAAATACTCTATAAGCACCTCTGTTATCTCCTTGTTTTAAGAGATTTAAGCCCTCTATGGCTTTCACTTCAATTTCTGTCATAGATTTAAGTTTTTAAGATTTAACACATTTTGTTTACTGCTATTTAATTAATAATTCTTTTATACTCTGTAATATTTCTTTTTTTGAAATGTCTTTCTTCATAATATCACTTATTTGTTCTAATGTATCTCCGGCATCATACTCCTCCCAATTTGCATAATGGAAGATTTTAGTGTTTTCGATAAAATAGGCGATCGCTTGCGATGTTGATAGGTCCCGTTTGCAATGAACTCCCGTATTTTCCTTAATATTTTGAGAGTCGTAATCATTAAAGAAATATCTTTTTATACGCTGATGACCTTTGTAGTCCTTAATAACAAACTCTAAAAATGGATACCTTGTTTTGTCGAGAACACTCGGAGATCCTGCTGAATCTTGTCTTATAATACTCTGAATCTTCCACCCATTTATACAATTTATATCACTTTTGAAAACAAAGTTTTCTGCAACTCTTTCATACTCCAATGTCACAACATAACTTGACGTTATAGATACATTTAGATAACCCATAACTTTAATTTTTACTGTTTGACAAAATGTTAAATTTATTTTTTCAATATTCTTGGATAGAGGTATATAAATATCAGTACGCATATTGAAATTGTGGTCGCTGCAACGAGTAAATCATCAAATAAATCAGAGTAGTTTTCATAGGAGAAACTAAATTCGCTAATTACCCAATAAACGATAGATAAAAGCGGGGTTGCCAATAATATCGCCACCACAGCCTTTGCAAGTTTGTTCTTGTCCATAGTCGGTCAGTTTTATGTTTGCCCACCAACCTCGAATAAGGCGATATTATAAAAAGAAAGTGTGAGGTTGATTTTCGTTTATTTATAAGAAGGTTGTGGAATGACCTCGGAAGAATAAACGCTACAATGCCTCACACCTGTACATAGCAACATATCGGTACAAGACATACCAATAGCATATATACAAGAAATGAGTGTTGCTCGTCTGCCCTCTTCCTTTGAAAACTTCCACATTTTCTTATAAGGACTTCGAAAAACACTTTCTATATGTCTGCAACCTTGCGACTGCACCACAAATATAACAACTTATCTCGAAAAGTGCAAAAAATAATCCGTCATTGCGAGAGCCGTAGGCTCGTGGCGATCTCCCACTTTAAATTTTAATAACAATAATGGAGATTGCCGCAGTCGCTTTGCTCCTTCGCAATGACAATTTTATACTTCCTAAATCGCTTTCTTTATAATAATTCTCAATTCTTAATTCTCAATTCTCAATTTGTTTTGTATCTTTGTAAATCAGATACAAAACAGAGATTGGTATGAAGATTGTTATTCTTGGTCCTGCGCACCCATATCGTGGCGGTTTGGCATCGATTATGGAGACTATGGCTCGCGAATATCAGAGTCGCGGAGATGAGGTTAAGGTCTACACCTTCTCGCTGCAATACCCTTCGCTGTTATTCCCCGGCAAGAGTCAATTAGTCGATAGCCCCGCACCGCACGATTTGCATATCGAGCGTATCGTAAATACCTGCAACCCTCTGAATTGGGTGGCGGTGGGCGAGCGTCTGCGCAAGGAGGCTCCCGATATGATTTTGATGAAGTATTGGACTCCGTTTATGGCACCTTGCTTCGGTACAATCTGCCGCATAGCTCGTCGCAATGGTAAAACAAAGGTGGTTTGTCAAATCGACAATGTTGAGCCACACGAGCACCATCTGATTGATAAGCCATTCAACCGTTACTATCTTGGTGCGGTAGATGGCTTTGTCTATATGTCGGAGCAGGTGGGTGGCGAATTGCGTGCCTACACCTCCGCCCCTGCGATATTCTCGCCACATCCTATGTTTGAGAATTTCGGAGAGAGGGCTCCGCGCGAGGAGTCGTGTGTCAAACTTGGACTTGATGTAGATAGAAAATATCTGCTCTTCTTTGGGCTTATTCGCGACTACAAGGGGTTGGATATGCTTTTGGAGGCATTTGAGCGTATCGAGGATAAGAGTTTGCGATTACTTGTTGCTGGAGAGTTCTACAATGACAAAGAGCAATACAGGGCTTTGCTGGAACGGCTTGGCGATAGGGTAGTGCTACACGAAGGTTTTGTCAAGGACGAGGATGTAAAATACTACTTCTCTGTTGCGGACGCTTTGGTTTTGCCATACCGTACAGCCACACAAAGTGGAGTCACGCAAATTGCTTACAACTTTTCGGTGCCAATGATTGTAACACGTGTAGGTGGATTGCCCGAAATTGTGTCGGATGGTCGCGTAGGATATGTTTGCGAACCAAATGTAGAGAGGATAGCCGACGCTATTGTTCGACTCTATAGAGATGATTCGCTCAATAAATTTGCCGAGAATTTTCCTGCGGAGCGCAAACGCTTCTCCTGGGCAACAATGTGCGACAAGTTGATTGAGGTATATAATCAAACGAAATAAGGTGGAGTTTTGCTCCACCTTATTTCATCTCAACAGCACCAATTACTCACGGATATTTGGCAACTCCAAGCCGTAACCATTGCGCTTATCCATAGATTTCAACCAAAGGCTGAATATAAGGGCTAAGCCACCGAGCGATGCAAAGATTAACATCGGTATGGTGTAGTTGTAGGCAACACCCTCTGCTCCTGCTGCAATCTGCTCTGCTACGCCGGGATTACTCTTCTCCAATGCCCAGCCAATAATCATTGGTGTTCCACTCAATCCGAAGTTCTGCACCCAGAATATCAACGAGTACGCACTACCCAAAAATCTCTTGTCCATAATCTTTGGAATTGATGGCCAAAGCGATGCCGGAACTAACGAGAACGAGATTCCAAGCAAAATAATCGCTGCAAAAGCTATGCCCTTACTTGGATATATAGGCAGGACAAGAGCGAAAGTAAGGTGGCATACAATCATCAGTAACGAACCGAGAATCAACATTGTAGCTCCCTTGCCTTTTTTGTCCAAGTACCAACCGAGGAGTGGAGTAATACAAGCTGCACCGATAGGGAACCAGCGGAAAATATCGGCCGCCATTGTCGCCGAGAGACCGAGGTTACTTTGCAACATATTTGCAGCAAATTTCTGGAATGGGAAGATTGCAGAGTAGTACAACACACACAACATCGCAACAATCCAGAACAGCTTGCTCTTGAAAATGTTGATAACGTCGGCAAACTTAAACTCCTCTTCACTTTCGCCCTGAGAGGCCTCTGCGCCAAGCTGTTTGTCAAATTTCTTGTCCATCACGCAGAAAATGGTGTAGCAAAGCAAGCCAATAACGAGAAGTGCTGTACAGAATGCTACAGGCTTAACTACTGAAGGCTCAAGGCCGCCGATACCGGCAAGACGTGGCGAAATTGTGAAAATAATGAACACGCCAACTCGTGCGAGTGCCATCTCCAAGCCCATAGCCAACGCCATCTCTTTGCCTTCAAACCACTTTGCGAGAGCTTTAGATGCCGTTATGCCGGCCATTTCACAACCGCAGCCAAAGATCATAAAACCAAATGAAGCAAGCTTTGCGCTGGCAGGCATTGAAACCCACCAAGAGTTGAGCCAACTCTCGAGGCCGGTTCCGACAAATGCATCGCTAACGGCATAGTATTTAATGCAAGCACCAATTACCATTATAATTGCCGAGAGCTCGCCTGTAAATCTGATACCCATCTTGTCGAGAATGATGCCGGCAACGATAAGAAATCCCCATACGTTGAGCAAATACTCCGAACCCGCATAGGTGCCAAATACATCGGAGGTCCAACCTCGCTGAATCTGAATTAACTCCTTAATAGGGGAGATGACATCAACGAACATATGCGCAAAGAGCATCATAAGAGCGATAAGAACCATCGCACCCCAACGAGCCCACGCACTGTCGTTAAGTTTTCTTTGAATTGTTTGAGTCATAATGTTTTTATTTAAGTTATTGAATTTATGTGATTTAATCAGTTCTAAATGTGCTATTGATTCATATATATTTTCAGTATTTCGTATGCGTCATCAATGCCAAGCTCACCCGCCTTGGATATATCTAAACAACCTTTGCGCGTATCCTTCATATATATCTGTATCAGACCGCGATTGTAGTATGCCTCGGCAAAATGAGGGTTCAATTCAATGGCTTTGGTATAGTCATCAAAAGCTTCCGGCAATTTGCCCGAAAGAGCCAATAAATTGGCACGATTGTAATATGAATAGGCAAAACCAGGGTATAGTTTAATAGACTTTGTCAAATCCGCAATGGCTTGGTCATAGCTATATGTGCGAACAGCTTGATTGCGAAGCTGTTGAGCCGGATCACTTTCAATGGAAATTCGCTGATATGAGTTTTCTATGGATGATATAAAGTCTATCATTTCGGCTTGAGTAACAGCCCTATTCATATAAACAAACGGATTAGTTGGAGCCGCTTTAATAGCAGATGAATAGGTATTTATGGAGTTTGTATATTGCTTGACAGACATCTCTGAAATGGCGAGCTGGAACATATCCTCAAAGGATATATCTCCACTCTTAAACAGTTGCTTCATATGATTATTGATAACTGTCAGGCTATCAGGAGCAATATCGCTCTCGCGGCACGATATTGCCAACAACTTGTTATTGAACTTTTTGATAAAGTCCTTCTCTCGCTGGGAATAGTACTTACTTGCCGTAGCGGTATGTTGTGTGGAGTCTTTTACAAATGTAAACTTGAAAAGTGGTAGCAATGCAATCTTTTCATTGTTTGTGCGACGAGAGGTTATACGCTCAAATGAGGCACCCGAAAGTTTTGCATCAAACGAGAGTAGTTTGTTGAATTGACGTGTGGTATCGGCGTATATAGAATATGTCGTATCGCTCAAGCGAGACTTATACTCTGCAATTTTACGCTCTGCGGTCTGTCTGTCGCGTTTTGCACCGCTAAAATCATTGAGCAATCGGCGCAAATAGCTACGACCAAGGTATGCGTTGGCAAAGTCCGGATAGAGCTCAATAGCCTTTGTGAAATCCCTTTTTGCATCCTCTATTTCGCCGAGTTCCTGATTAAGCAGTGCGCGATTATAATAGACGATGACGTTGTCGGGAGATAGGGTAGCGACCCTATTATAATCTTCAAGCGCTCGATTGTAATCACCTATATAACTGCGAATTATAGCGCGGTTGAAGTATGCAATAGAGCTTGTTGAATCGAGTTGGATTACCCGATCGAGGTCGGCAATGGATTTCATTGGTCGATTGGTCTCGTTATATACTAACGCGCGATTGAAATATGACATAGAGAGCGATGAGTCGCACTTTATCGCCATGTCAAAGTCGTTTTCCGCCTCTTTATATCTCTTTTGTTGCAAAAACAATACGCCTCTGCGATTATAGCCCATCGGATTCTCTCTGTTTGTGCGTATGCCGAGCTCAAAATCCGAGTATGCGCGCAAAGTATCCTTTAAGTGGAGGTAACAAACACCTCGATTTATGTAGGCATCTGCAACTTTCTTTTCGTAGCGTATAAAGTTATCGAAATCCTTAATCGCCTCTTCAAATTGCTGATTAAGTAGTCGTGTAACACCTCTTGAGTAGTAGGGATTTGGGAGATCGGGGCGCAACTCAATAGCCTCTTGGAAGTCCGATAGAGCATCGTCGTAATTTCCTAAGCGCGAACGTGTTATGGCACGATAGGTGTAGGCGGTTGTGAATACCGGATTTTTGATTATCGCCTCTGTGAAATCGGCCTCGGCACCGAGCAAATCGTCCAAATTATACTTGGCAATTCCGCGAAGGAAATAGCCCTCGTAAGCATTCTCGTCAAAGCGTAACAACACATTCAACGTACGTATCGCCTCCTTGAAGTCGTTGTCCATCATTTGACGACGACCAACATAAAAGAAGTAGTCACGATTATACTGCGCCACAATCGTGATTGTGGCGAACAAAATAAAGAGTATCGTAACTACAACTCTGCGCATATTTTATATGTCGTTATAGCCAAATCGACTCAGCTGACGATCGTTGTTTCGCCAATCGTCATTAACCTTAACAAAGAGTTGTAGAAAGACCTTTTTGCCGAGGAACGCCTCAATGTCTGCACGAGCTTGCTGACCAACCTTCTTAAGTCTTTCGCCCTTATGTCCGATTACAATACCCTTCTGCGAGTTGCGCGAAACATATATCGTCGCAGCAATGCGGTCGATGGTTGGCTCCTCCTTGTAGGAGTCTATCTCTATCTCGCAGCAGTAGGGTATCTCCTTGTCGTAGTTTGTTAGAATCTTCTCGCGAATAATTTCGGAAGCGAAAAAACGTAGGGTTTTGTCTGTCAATGTATCCTTAGGATAGTAGGGCTCTCCTTCGGGGAGCAACTCGAGAATTTTCGAGAAAATGGCCTCTATGTTGAATTGTTCCTTTGCGGATGCCGGAATGATGACAGCCTCAGGAAGACGCTTGTGCCATGCGGCAACAATCTGCTCAAGTTTTACTTGAGTTGTAAGGTCTATCTTATTTACAACCAATATTGTCGGAATAGCACTTGCGGCTATCTTTCCAATAATATTGGCGTTACGTTCACTCTCCTCCTCGACAGTATCGGTTACATAGAGAATAACATCGGCATCGCTTACCGCACCGCGTACGAAGTTCATCATGGACTCCTGCAATTTGTATGCAGGTTTTAAGATTCCGGGGGTGTCGGAATATACAATTTGGAAATCGTCACCATTCACTATGCCCATAATACGATGGCGCGTAGTTTGCGCCTTCGATGTTATTATAGACAATCTCTCGCCTACAAGCGCATTCATCAGTGTCGATTTTCCGACATTCGGATTACCGATAATATTTACAAAACCACTCTTATGCATCTAAATCTGTTTTTTGCGTGCAAAATATAAATACTCAAGCCGCCACCTCAATATGATTGTAGAGACTATATATGCCTCCATCGAAAGTATGGAAGATGTTAAGTAGGGCTACACGCCTTGATTTTGGTATTCGGACCTGCCTCTATGAAATGACTTGGTCGAAGGTGAAGTGCTCACACTCCACATCGCGCTCGATGTCATAAAAGAGCTCTCCCTCGATTTATAGTCAACCATCCTCCAACTCCAATGCAATGGCCGCATATGGAGCATATTAACTGTCTATTCGGATAGTGGGGCTATCTTCTCATTTTAGGCATACCCTTTGGCATTCTCATCTTGCCACTTGATACAACCTTCATCATCTTGCGCATATCCTCAAACTGCTTCATCAATCGATTGACATCTGCCATCGTTGTTCCCGAGCCCTTTGCAATACGCTCGCGACGACGAGCATTTATAATATCCGGTTTTTCGCGCTCAAGCGGTGTCATCGAGCCGATAATTGCTTCGGTCTGCTTGAATACATCATCGCCAATCTCCACATCGCGCAACATCTTGCCCATTCCCGGAATCATCGAGGCTACGTCCTTGAGGTTTCCGAGTTTCTTGACCTGTTGAATTTGCGAAAGGAAGTCGTTGAAATCGAACTTATTGGTCATTACCTTCTTGGTAAGACGACGAGCCTCCTGCTCATCATATTGTTGCTGTGCGCGCTCAACGAGAGAAACAACGTCACCCATGCCGAGAATACGGTCTGCCATACGCTCGGGGTGGAACACCTGAAGGGCATCCATCTTCTCGCCACTCGAAATAAATTTCAGCGGTTTATTCACAACCGAACGAATCGAAATCGCAGCACCGCCACGAGTGTCGCCATCGAGCTTTGTAAGTACAACTCCATCGAAATCAAGACGATCGTTAAACTCACGAGCTGTATTTACGGCATCCTGACCTGTCATCGAATCGACAACAAAGAGCGTTTCGCAAGGGTTAATGGTTGCCTTAATCTCTGTAATCTCCTGCATCATCGCCTCATCTACAGCCAAACGACCTGCGGTATCGACAATTACCACATTGTAATTGTTTTGCCGAGCGTGTTTAATTGCATTCTCGGCAATTTCAACAGGGTTTTGATTGCCGGCCTCGGTATAGACAGGTACGCCAATCTGCTCGCCAAGAATTTTCAACTGGTCGATAGCGGCAGGACGATAAACGTCGCCCGCAACGAGTAGCACCTGACGGCCCTTCTTGCTCTTTATGAAATTGGCCAATTTGCCCGAGAAAGTGGTCTTACCAGAACCCTGCAAACCTGCAATAAGGATGATGGCGGGATTGCCCTCGAGCTTGATATCGGTAGCCGCACCACCCATCAATATCGCCAATTCATCACGGACAATCTTTGTCATCATCTGGCCGGGACTGACAGCCGTGAGAACGTTTTGACCAAGAGCCTTCTGCTTAACCTCGTCGGTAAATGATTTTGCAACTTTGTAGTTTACGTCGGCATCAATCAATGCACGGCGAATCTCTTTAAGCGACTCTGCAACATTAATCTCTGTAATGCGCCCCTGGCCTTTAAGAATTTTGAACGACCTCTCAAGGCGGTCTGTAAGTTTCTCAAACATATCTTTTATTTTTAGTTCTCTATATTTCGCCGCGAAGATACTAAAAATATTTATATTTTTCACCAGCAAGAGAGGTGGAATGAGAAAAATAATCTCTATATTTGCAGACAAACAAAGAATGTCTTCTATGAAAAGGTGTTTCATTTCCATAATTTTGCTTGCATCTCTGCTTTGTATATCCTGCTCAAAGCGGGAGGCGCAGATTATTACGACGGCTGAGGCTATTGCTGATGGCGATTGGTTGTGCTTCCACAAGGAGTTTACTATGTTGTGGCCGAACAATGCCGAACTTAGAATTGCTGCCGATACAAAATATTGGCTGTGGGTTAATGGCGAACTGGTAGTGCGCGAGGGCGGGCTGAAACGCGGACCTACCCCAAATGATACCTATTGCGATATTGTTACAAATGTAAATAACCTTAAATTTGGTAAAAATGAGGTCGTTGTATTGGTGCAGTATTATGGACGTAACTCATTCAGCCACAGGGTTACAGCCACTCCAGGCTTATACTTTGATTTAAGTTCTTCGCTCGATCATATCTCCAGCGATGACTCGTGGAAAGCAATGCACTACGATGCTATGTGGGGTGCTAAAAGGGAGGATAATTTAGTGGGCTTCCGCAAGTATCGTTTGGCCGGAGCAAATGTAGGATATGATGCCCGCAAGGCTATCGATTTCTCAAAAAGCGTAGATTCGGATGATTGGAGCGAAGCTGTTGAAGTAGAGCGAGATAGGTCGGATTGGGGCGAGCTTGTAATACGTCCTATTCCATTCTGGCGTTGGAGCGAATTGCGCACATACGAAAGTGTTGAGCAGAAGGGCGAGGAGCTGGTTTGTAAACTTCCGTATAACGCCCAAGTAACGCCATATATCAAGTTGCGTGCGAAAGGAGGCGAGAAAATTAAGATTTGCACCGATGATTATTGGATTGGACCCGCCTGCTCGTTCTATACAGAGTATATCGCTCGCGAGGGCGAACAGGAGTTTGAAACGCCTATTTGGACTAATGGACACGAGGTGCTATACTTTATCCCAGAGGGAGTTGAAGTGCTTGATGTAAAGTATCGCGAGAGTGGATATGATACTGACTTTATAGGCTCCTTCAAAAGCGACAACGAGTTCTGTAACAAGCTGTGGGAGAAGGCAAAACGTACGTTATATGTAAATATGCGTGATACATATATGGATTGTCCGGACCGCGAGCGTGGCCAATGGTGGGGCGATGTGGTAATCGAATTAGGTCAAGCGGGCTATGTGTTTGATAGTCGTGCACATATGCTTACAAGAAAAGCTATATCCGAACTTATGATGCACCAACGAGAGGATGGTACAATATACTCGCCGATACCTGGTTCATTTATGCAGGAGTTGCCTTGTCAAATGTTGGCTGCAGTCAGCGAATATGGCTTTTACAACTACTATTTGCAGACAGGAGATGCGTCAATAATCGACGAGGTTTATAATCGTGTAAAACGCTATCTATTTGATGTGTGGAATCCGTCAAATAAGGAGTTGGTTGATCTCCGAAAAGGCGGATGGTTCTGGGGTGATTGGGGCACAAATATCGACCAGGAGGCTCTTCAGCAGTGTTGGTATGCCATTGCATTAAAGGGATTTGCTAAACAAGCTCGTGTTACGAGACACAACACCGATGCGATGTTTGCGGAACAGAACCACGACAAGATGGTAGGTGCTTTTAATAAACGCTACTGGAACAAGGAGTTACAATGCTATCGTACTCCCGAATATCGTGACGAGCCAGACGATAGAGTACAAGCTATGGCAGTATTGGCAGGGTTTGTTCCGAGAGAGAGATACGAGGCAATGCGTAATTTCTTCAAAAAGTACTATCAGTCGAGTACTTATATGGAGAAGTATGTGCTGGAGGCATTGTGCAAGATGGGTTACTATGATGATGCCTTAGAGCGTATGGAAAAGCGCTTTGGCGAGATGGTCGCTGCCAAATACACAACGCTATGGGAAGGTTGGGAATACACAGGTGGTCGCGGTATGACCTATAAGAGTGGCCACGGAACCTACAACCATGCTTGGAGTGGTGGAGGATTGATTATTCTATCGCAATATATCGCAGGTATAGCACCTATTGAGCCCGAGTATAGAAAGTTCTCGGTAGAGCCAAACTTGGCCACACTCAATTTTGTTGAGAGTGTTGTCCCTACCTACTTCGGAAATATAGAGATGCGGGCGGAAAAGAGGGGTGGTGGCCTTTTGATTAACCTTACAGTTCCGGCCTTAACTCAAGCAGAAGTGCGTCTGCCGCACGGCTATTCCGAACTTCGTATTAGAAACGAGGTATCAAACACAACCCTCTTATTATCAGAAGGAGAGCATATAATAACTATAAAATAGAATTAGGTTGTAAAAAACAATAAAGTGGAGGGGCGCAACCTCTCCACTTTATTGTTTGCTGGTTCATTATTCTACTCCTGCATCACCGATTTTACAGCCTCCAAATAACCGAAGCCATTTACCTTGTCAGGGAGCAAATAACTGCCCTCGACCCACTCGTTCCAGGCATTTATTGTTATGAGAGGGAACTGTTCGGGGTGCTCATCCACGTATTGCTTCGCAAGTCGCAATGCTGCAGCGAAGTTTTCAGGAGTTCCGTTGATGCGTGTAACATCGTCAGCCCCCTTCTTTGGGAATCGGGGAGTATCATCCCAGCCTATTGACACACAAGGATATACCGGCACGTCAAGGTGTTTGTCGAGACTCGCGCGAATAGCTTCCGCATTCTCGCAATGCACCTTGTAATCAACATCAAAACCGCCCATATTATACAATGCGCAGCTGTTTGCACCAACAGCCTTCGTGCGTGCTATGAGTTTGTCGAGTTTCTGCGGCGATGGGTCGGATGGTCCTCCTGTCATAGACTGAATGTGGACGTCAGGGAAACCTGCCTCACGAACCTTTTGACGGAAGTAGGCGATAGCCTCGCAAGCCTGCTCCTCTCCGCCTAACCCCTTGATAAAGCGACTCATACTGAAGATTCCGAAAATAGGACAACCATCAATCTTCAGGTAGTTAGGTCGCGAGAAGTATTGGCGGATAACACGCTCTACGATAACCTCAAACGTCTCTCTATCAACGCACCCGGTCCACAGTTGCGAATCATCGTCTCCGTAGCGGTGGTAGTTCCAATAGTTCTTTTTAACGTCGTGGTTCGCCCACATAATATAGAAATTCATCTTCTCATTGCTTGGAGCCTTCAAAAATCCATCGTTGAGCGCACTCTCCAAGAATGGCTTACCATCAAACCAATACCAATCGTAAACAAAGGTGTTTACGCCGTATTCGAGAGCTGTGTTAATCCACTTCTCTACAACAACAGGGTCGTTGTCATGCTCATAGCCCCAATATGGCAAACGTGGCTGGTAGTGCCCTTCAAAGCGAGGATTTCCCTTCTTGATAACCTCCCATTCGCCCTCTCCATCGGGCCATAAATACTCGCGAGCCATGGCATCGTCGTGGCACGAAGGCCATATGTAGGCCGCAACATAATAATCTCGCTTCTGCTCCTCATTGTTGCCACACGCAACAAGAGCGCAGACTGCAAGCAAAAGCGTAAAGAGTCGTCTCATTTTTTTGTGCTTTTATTTTAGTTTGGACATAAATTTTTCTCGGTTTACGACAAAGCGGGTATGGGTGCCTTCGCCTATCACACCTACCTCGTCGCGAGCAGCTATATTAAACTTAAGTTCGCGACCATTAACCTCTGTCAATACCGCAGTTGCGGTAATTATATCACCTACTTTTGTAGCTCGCGAATGTTCTATATTCAGGGCTGTTCCGACAGTTGTTTGTCCCTCCTCCAGATGGGGTGCCACAGCCATCATTGCGGCATTCTCCATCAAGGCGCACATTGCAGGGGTTGCGAGTACGGCCAAATCTCCCGAGCCGATATATTCAGCGGTCACCTCGGGTGTGACACGCATAGTTGCGGTAAATGATAATCCTGTATCCATAAATGAAATTTTTATGATACAAAGATACTCAAATTTTGCACTAAATCGTTATATTTGCACAAAGAAATATGAAAAACCGTATTATCATACTCCTATTGCTGCTCTTTGTGGCTACGCCTATTGCTATGGCACAGCGGCGTAGTCGTGGCTTTTGGCATCAAGAGTGGACAGTCGATAAGGGAGATACAATACCTCTTATTCATATTTTACCTGTATATAAGTACTCGAGAAGGCTTGATATGCGTCGCCACCAGCGACTTATAAGAATTGTGCGAAAGGTATATCCTTTGGCCAAGCAGGTGCGTGCCGAGATGGATAACATGGAGCAGCAACTCCTTGCCGTAAAGGACCCTAAAGAGCAGCAACGACTAACTAAAGAGATGCAGAAGAGGCTTGTGAAACAATATAAGCCTGTAATCCTAAGAATGACATTCTCGGAAGGTAAGGTGTTGCTCAAGCTGATTGATAGGGAGACAAGTTTTACGGCTTTTCAGATAATAAAAGATTTTCGTGGCGGTTTTGTTGCGGGCTTTTGGCAGGCTATGGCCAAGCTGTTTGGCAATAACTTAAAGCTTGACTATCAGCCCGAAACACGCGACAGACTACTTGAACAAATTGTTGTCTATTACGAAATGGGATGGCTGTAGCAGCCGTGTATCAACACAAGAATAGGAGGTCACCAGACCTCCTATTCTTGTGTTGAGCTGCCGGGACTCGAACCCAGAACGACAGAACCAAAATCTGCTGTGTTACCATTACACCACAGCTCAATCCGTTGCTCGTAAGCGGTTGCAAAGGTAACCATTTTTTCTGAAACTGCAATATTTTTTTTTGAAAATATATCGCAATATGCGTTAGGTTGAAAAAATGTTAATAAGTGCGAAATAAATTATATATATTAAATAAGTAGAAAAGAGTAATTTTACAACCGAAAATGCGAATACAACAATAACTCAAAATAAAATGAAAAAAGTAGATGTAGTACTCGGCCTTCAGTGGGGCGACGAGGGTAAAGGAAAAGTAGTCGATGTATTGACTCCTAATTATCAGGCGATTGCTCGTTTTCAAGGTGGCCCTAATGCCGGCCATTCATTGAAGTTCGAGGGCAAAAGTTTTGTGTTGCACACAGTGCCCTCGGGAATATTCCGCGATGGTGCTACAAACATTATCGGAAATGGTGTGGTAATCGACCCTGTAATCCTTGCAGAGGAGATTGCCGACATCGAGAAGATGGGGGTAAATGTTGCAGAGCGAATGGTTATATCGAAGCGTGCTCACCTCATTCTTCCGACTCACCGTATGCTCGACGCTGCAAGCGAGGCTGCCAAGGGCAAGACCAAGATTGGTTCGACATTGAAGGGTATCGGCCCGACTTATATGGACAAGACCGGTCGTAACGGTTTGAGAGTTGGCGATATTTTGATGCCGGATTTCGAGGAGCGTTACAACACCTTGAAGGCAAAGCACGAGGATATGTTGCGCCAATACGCCTACACATACGACATTTCGGCTTACGAGAAGGAGTGGTTCAAGGGTATCGAGGTTATGCGCCGCTTCAAGTTCGTTGATAGCGAGCAGTTGGTAAATGAGGCTCTCAAGAATGATACTCCTATTTTGGCAGAGGGCGCACAAGGATCGTTGCTCGATATCGATTTCGGAACATATCCATACGTTACATCGTCTAATACACTCTGCTCGGGTGTTTGTAGCGGTTTGGGCGTTGCACCGGCACGCATTGGTAATGTTTATGGAATCTTCAAGGCCTACTGTACTCGTGTTGGTAGCGGACCATTCCCAACAGAGTTGTTTGATACCACAGGCGAGACATTGCGACAAATTGGCAATGAGTTTGGTGCTACAACAGGCCGTCCTCGCCGTTGTGGCTGGTTGGACTTGGTGGCACTCAAATATACCGTTATGATGAACGGTGTAACCGAGTTGATTATGATGAAGAGCGATGTGTTGAATGAGTTTTCGACAATCAAAGTCGCTGTTGGCTACGAGCTGAATGGCGTGCAGTTAGACTACTTCCCTTACGAGTGTACCGACGATATTGTACCTGTTTATAAGGAGTTTAAGGGCTGGAACTGCGACATATGTGGCGTTCGTAGTTATGAGGATTTCCCTGCGGAATTTAAGGAGTACGTAGAGTTTATCGAGCAGGAGACAGGTGTTCCTGCAAAGATTATCTCGGTAGGACCTGACCGCGCTGAAACAATCATTCGATAAAGAACCAAAAAAACTAAAATACCCGATATAACGATGAAGATTGGAACTCCACTTACAAAAATTGCCAAAAAGGCTATTCTGTGCGGCTCGGGAGAGCTCGGCAAAGAGGTTGCACTCGAGTTGCAACGCTTTGGTGTAGAAGTTATTGCACTCGATCGCTACGAAAATGCCCCTGCAATGCAGGTTGCGCACCGTAGCTATGTTCTCTCAATGCTCGATGGCAAGCGACTTCGCGAGATTATCGAGACAGAAAAGCCGGATATCATTATCCCCGAAGTGGAGGCAATAGCGACCCCTGTACTCGTAGAACTTGAGAAAGAGGGCTATCGCGTGGCCCCTACAGCGAATGCTGTTTGGCTCACAATGAATCGCGAGGGTATTCGTCGTTTAGCAGCGGAGGAGTGTGGGCTAAAAACCACAGAGTATCGCTTTGCCGACAATCGCGAAGAGTTTGAGCAGGCGGTGGCAGAGATTGGTATCCCTTGTGTTGTAAAGCCGATTATGAGTTCATCCGGTCACGGCCAATCGACAATCAAATGCGAGGCTGATATTGACAAATCTTGGCAGATTGCACAAGAGGGAGGTCGCGCAGGTGCAGGCCGTGTGATAGTAGAACGATTCGTTGATTTCGACTACGAAATAACCCTCTTAACAGTGCGTCATATTGGAGGAACAACGCTATTGGAGCCTATCGGCCATCACCAGGTAGATGGCGACTATCGCGAATCGTGGCAACCTCAGCCAATGAGCGATAAGGCGAGAGAAAAAGCACATGATGTAGCTCGCACAATTACCGATGCTTTAGGCGGTTACGGAATCTTTGGTGTTGAGATGTTTATCAAGGGTGACGATGTGATTTTCAGCGAAGTTTCACCTCGTCCGCACGATACCGGAATGGTAACAATGGCATCTCAGGATTTATCCGAATTTGCACTTCACGCCCGCGCCGTTTTGGGCTTGCCAATTCCGGCCGTTCGCTTTATCGCGCCGAGCGCATCGAAGGCAGTTGTTGTGGAAGGCGACACCGATAAGGTTGAATTTGAAAACCTCGAAAAGGTTCTTGAGGAGGAGGGTGTTCAGATGCGAATCTTCGGAAAGCCTGAGGTTGTGGGACATCGTCGTTTTGGAGTAATTTTGGCTACAGGTGTCTCGATAGAGGATGCTTTGGCAAAGGCTGAACGAGCATATGCGAAGCTTGGAGTGAAAATTTTGCCACGATAGGTTGAATTTTTTGGATATTTACTTTGTAAATTCCAACCAAAATCATATATTTGCACTAAATTTATAATAGGGTAATGAAGCGAATGGCTTTACTTGATATTAAGTTTTGCCCGACAAAGGGCTACGAGAGCGCACAAGTCGCCCCTCAGCCTTATTTGTCAATTTCTTGCATCAACTATCCTATCACTATTTTGACACATTAACTGTTATCGGGCGGCCTATTTGGTCGCCTGTTTTGTAAATGTAGAGGCGACATGAACTCAAATAGATTGCTAATTAAGGGTGGAACTGTGGTTGCCAATGGCATAAGCCGCAAGACGGATGTACTTGTGGCTGATGGTAAAATTGCTGCGATTGAGGAGTCTATTAACTCAGATGGGCAGACAAGAATCTTTGATGCAGAAGGGTGTGTAGTCACATATGGCTTTGCCGATGTTCACGTTCATCTTCGCGAGCCTGGTTACTCCGTGAAGGAGACTATCGCCACGGGAACACGCGCTGCTGCACGTGGAGGAGTTACTACGGTATGCTCGATGCCAAATCTTCTGCCGCCACCCGATGCCCCTGAGACTATTGCCGTTCAGCAACAGATGATTGATGAACAAGCTGTGATTGAGGTGTTGCCGTATGCTACAATATCGAAGGGACGTGCAAGGCGAGAGTTGGCCGAGATAGAGGCATTGCGACCTCTCTCTGTAGGATATTCCGACGATGGCAATGGTATTCAGACCGAGGAGCTGATGCGAGAGGCTATGAAGCGTATATCGGCGGTGGATGGCATTATTGCGGCACATTGCGAAGATGATTCGCTCTTGCATGCCGGATATATTCACGATGGAGAGTATGCCCGCGAGCATGGCCACAAGGGAATCTGTTCGGAAAGCGAGTGGGGCCCAATCAAGCGAGATGTCAAACTCGCCCAAGAGGAGGGTTGCCGCTATCACGTTTGCCATATCTCAACAAAAGAGAGTGTTGCGATAATTCGCGAGGCGAAGTCACATTGCAACCACATTTCGTGCGAAACAGCACCTCACTATCTTGTATTGTGCGACCAGGACCTCAAGGAGGAGGGGCGCTTTAAGATGAATCCTCCATTGCGAGCAGCAGAGGATAGGGCTGCACTAATTGAGGGTATCAAGGATGGCACAATCGAGGTAATAGCAACCGACCATGCACCCCATACCGCTGAGGAGAAGTCTCGCGGATTGAAGGATAGTGCAATGGGAATAGTCGGTATTGAGACTTCGTTTGCAATCTGCTACACCCACCTTGTTCGCAAGGGTATCATATCAATAGAGAAGTTAATCGAACTGATGTCGGAGAATCCGCGTCGCATCTTCCGCTTGGGTGGTGCAATGAAGGTTGGAGAGCGAGCCGACATTGCAGTTTTTAATATTACAAAACCTTACATCATTGATACCGACGAGTTTTTGTCGATGGGTAAGGCGACTCCTTTCGATGGCGAAGAGGTCTATGGACGCTGTCTGCTGACACTCTTTGGTGGCAAGGAGGTTTGGACGGAAAACAAATAACAACAAATTATAGAACAATGAAACAACCCGACAAAAAATTAGTTTTGGAGAGTGGCCAAGAGTTCTATGGTTACGGTTTTGGTGCTGACTGTCAGGCAGTCTGCGAAATCGTATTCAATACCTCTATGGCCGGCTATCAGGAGATTCTGTCGAATCCCTCGTGCACCGATCAAATCGTCGTGATGACATATCCAACGATTGGCAATTATGGTATCACAGACGAGGACTTCGAGGCACGAAACCTAACTATCGGAGGCTTGGTCGTACGTGAAGAGTGCAAAACCCCAAGCAACTTCCGCTATACAAAAACCGTTTCGGAGCTGATGGAGGAGTACTCCATCCCCGGAATCAGTGGAGTAGATACCCGCATGCTCACTCGCATTATCCGCGATTCTAAGAGCTGCCGTGCAGCAATAGTACCTGCCGAAATGACAAAAGAGGAGGCTCTGGCTCTTATAGCTGCGACACCGGTAACTCACAATGCAGTAGAACGAGTAAGTTGCCGCAAGCGTTGGTATTCCCGCACTCCTAACCATCGTTTCGATGTTGTTTTGGTCGATTGCGGTGCAAAATTGAACTTGGTGCGTATGCTTAACAAGCAGGGTTGTAATGTGGTTATCGTTCCATTCAACACTTCAGCGGAGGAGATTTTGGCGTTCAATCCTCACGGAATACTCATCTCGAATGGTCCGGGAGCACCTGCCGATGTCCCTGTTGTAGTAGAACTGATTAAGTCGTTGCGAGGCAAGTTGCCAATCTTTGGTACGGGTCTTGGACACCAACTTATCGCTCTGGCCTATGGTGCCGAGGTGACTTTGGCAGAAGGAGTTCATCGTGGCGGCGGTCACCCTGTTCGCAACCTTGAAAGCGGCAAGATTGAGATTACATCACAAGGCTCCCTCTATTTCGTAGATGAGAGCTCTCTTGCATCAACCCCACTCGAAATCACCCATCGCAGCGTTATCAACAACACCATCGAGGGTCTCGAGTGTAAGGAGGAGCGAACTTTCTCGGTACAATACAATCCGGAGTCAGCTCCGGGGGCGCAGGACAGCGCATATCTTTTCGATAAATTCATTAAACTGATGGAGGAGAATCACAATGCCTAAGAGAACAGATATAAAGAAAGTTATGGTTATCGGCTCGGGCCCAATCGTTATTGGCCAAGCTGCCGAGTTCGACTATGCAGGTACGCAGGCGTGCCTTGCGCTCAAGGAGGAGGGCTATGAGGTTATTCTCGTAAACTCGAATCCTGCAACCATCATGACCGACACATTCATTGCCGACAAGGTCTATATGGAGCCTTTGAAGTTGGAGTATGTCGCAAAAATCATTCGCTATGAGCGTCCTGACGCCATTGTTCCTGGTTTGGGAGGTCAGACCGGTCTGAACCTTGCCGTGCAGCTCGCAAAGAAGGGTATTTTGGAGGAGTGCGGAGTCGAGATTCTCGGAACATCGTTCGAGAGTATCGAGCAGGCCGAGGATAGAGAGTTATTCAAGGAGTTGTGTATCTCGCTCGGTGAGCCGGTGTTGCCTTCGGAGGTTGTGAATACCATCGAGGAGGGTGTAGAGGTTGCCAAGAAGATTGGCTATCCATTGGTACTCCGCCCTGCATTTACACTTGGCGGAACAGGTGGCGGATTTGTCGATAACGAGGAGGAGTTGCGCGAGTTGATGCGTAACGCATTGGCACTCTCGCCCGTACACCAGGTGTTGGTAGAGAAGAGTATCAAGGGCTACAAGGAGATTGAGTACGAGGTAATGCGCGACAAGAATGACACCGCCATTACAATTTGTAATATGGAGAATGTCGATCCTGTAGGCGTTCATACAGGAGACTCCATCGTTGTTGCTCCGTGCCAGACCCTGACCGATAAGGAGGCTCAGATGCTTCGTACAAGTGCATTGAAGATTATTCGTGCCTTGAAGATTGAGGGTGGATGTAATGTGCAGTTTGCACTCGACCCTCTCTCGTTCAACTACTATATCATCGAGGTTAATCCACGTGTATCGCGTTCGTCGGCTCTCGCTTCAAAGGCGAGTGGATTCCCTATCGCCCGCGTAACGGCAAAGGTGGCAGTGGGAATGACACTCGACGAAATAATGTTGTCGAATGGTCCTGCTTGCTCGGAACCGGCACTCGACTATATTGTGACAAAGATTGCCCGTTTCCCATTCGATAAGTTCAGTGAGGCCTCGAATGAACTCGGAACACAGATGAAGGCTACGGGTGAGGTTATGAGTATTGGCCGTACAATCGAAGAGAGCCTTTTGAAAGCTGTTCGCTCGCTCGAGACAGGTGTTTGCCATATATACCACAAGAAGTTCGACGATATGGCCACCGCAGATATTCTTCTCTATATCACTCGTGCGACTGACGACCGCATCTACGCTATCGCAGAGTTGTTGCGCCGAGGCGTTGATCGCTCGCTCATCTACGACCGCACCAAGATTGATATGTTCTTCCTAAAGAAGATGGATAACATCGTAAACTTTGAGCGTGAGGTTAAAGCGCACAAGGGCGACCGCGATGTCCTCTACGAGGCAAAGCGTATTGGCTTTGGCGACAAGTTTATCGGTCAGCTTTGGGGAATGACCGAATCGGAGGTCTTTGAGTTGCGTCAGGAGTTGAATATCAAGCCTGTGTATAAGACTATCGACACATGTGCAGGAGAGTACTCGGGATATGTTCCATACTTCTATTCAACCTACGAGCAGGAGAATGAGTCGGTTGTTAGCGACCGCAAGAAGATTCTCGTTCTCGGTTCGGGCCCAATCCGTATCGGACAGGGTGTAGAGTTTGACTATTCGACAGTTCATTCGATTTGGGCAATACGTGAGGCCGGTTATGAGGCTATCATCATCAACAACAACCCCGAGACCGTTTCGACCGATTTTACCATCTCGGATAAGTTGTATTTCGAGCCGCTTACAGTTGAGAATGTAATGAATATTATCCGCTTAGAGCAGCCGGATGGTGTTATTGTAACCCTTGGCGGTCAGACAGCCATCAACCTTGCCAAACCACTATCCAAGATGGGAGTTAAGGTTGTTGGAACCGGTATCGAGGCGATTGATAATGCAGAGGATAGAAAACTCTTCGAGGCCATTATGCGCAAGGTTGGTATTCCGCAGCCAAAGGCAAAGGCCGTTACCGATATCGAGGAGGGAGTAGAGGCTGCTGCCGAAATTGGTTATCCGGTGCTGGTACGTCCAAGCTTCGTTTTGGGAGGTCGTGCAATGCAGATTGTAGGTAACGAACAGGCATTGCGTCACTACCTGCACAACGCCGTAGAGGTATCGGAGGATTCGCCGGTATTGGTCGATAAATATATTATGGGTAAGGAGGCCGAGGTTGATGCAATTTGCGATGCCGAGGGCAATGTCTTTATCCCGGGTATTATGGAGCACGTTGAGCATACGGGAGTTCACTCGGGCGACTCAATCAGTGTCTATCCGTCGTTCTCTCTCAGTGCCAAGGTTAAGGAGCAGATGATTGACTACACCATTCGTCTCGGACGAGCAATCGGTATCATCGGCCTCTACAACATCCAATTTATTGTGGATGCAGAGGAGAAGGTGTATGTAATTGAGGTAAACCCTCGTTCATCGCGTACAGTGCCATTCCTATCGAAATCCACAAATGTTCCGATGGCAAAGATTGCTACACGTGTAATGCTTGGAGAGTCACTTCCATCCCAAGGTATCACCGAGGTATATGGCGTAGAGCGCAAGCGACACTTTGTTAAAGCTCCTGCATTCTCGTTCGCAAAGATTAAGGGTGTAGATTCCTACCTCTCGCCAGAGATGAAATCTACGGGAGAGGCTATCGGCTATGACGATTCGCTCACTCGCGCACTCTACAAGTCGTTGCAGGCATCGGGTATGACTGTCGTAAATTACGGAACAATCCTCGCAACCATTGCAGACAAAGACAAGGAGGCTGCACTGCCTCTCATCCGTCGATTCTACAATCTCGGCTTCAATATCGAGGCTACGGCAGGAACCGCTTCGTTCCTTCGTGAGCATGGCATCCGTACTCGTCTCTTGAAGAAGATTAGCGAGGGCAGCGACGATATCGTTAAAGCGTTGTCAAAGGGACATGTTAGCTATGTTATCAACACTATTGATGTGAACCAGCATAATACTCGCCTCGACGGTTACGAGATTCGCAACACTGCGGTCGAAAACAACGTTTCGATTATTACAGCCCTCGAGACTGTTAGCGCGCTCCTCGATGTTTTAGAGGAGATTACTCTCGGAGTTTCGACAATCGATGCAGAGTATAATGCAAAATAGAATATAGCGACTATGCAACGAGTTATTCTTACAGTAACCAAAAACGAGGCTCTGACACCTCTCATCTACAAGATGCAACTTGCAGGCGATGTGTCGGGAGTAACTCGTGCCGGTCAGTTCGTGGAGATTGCGCTCGACGGATACTATCTCCGCCGACCAATCTCCGTCTGCAACTACGACGAAGGCGAATTGACTATTATATATAAGGTAGTAGGCAAGGGTACAGATCTTATGTCGCAGATGGCCGAAGGGACACAGTTGGATGTGCTAACAGGGCTTGGAAACGGCTTCAATACCGAACACGATTGCAAAAAGCCGCTATTGGTTGGTGGAGGAGTTGGTGTTCCGCCGCTTTATCGCCTCACACGCGATTTGATTGCGCGCGGTAAGGATGTCACCGTAGTTCTCGGATTCAACACCGAGGCGGAGATATTCTATGCCGAGGAGTTCGAGGCCCTGGGTGCAAAAGTGATTCTTGCAACGGCCGACGGCTCGGTGGGTGTTAAGGGCTTTGTTACAGACGCAATTCGCGAGAGTGGAGTAGAGGCAGACTACTTCTACTCGTGTGGTCCGTTGCCAATGCTCAAGGCTCTCTGCAACTCGCTCAAAATCAGTGGCGAAGTCTCTCTTGAGGAGCGTATGGGTTGTGGTTTTGGTATCTGTATGGGGTGCTCGATTCACACCACCAATGGAGCGAAGCGCGTATGTAAGGATGGTCCCGTATTTAAGAAGGAGGAGGTTATATGGTAAGAGATTTGTCTGTCGAATTGTGCGGAGTGGCACTCGACAACCCCGTAATACCGGCAAGTGGAACATTTGGTTTCGGCAAAGAGATGTCGGAGGTGTACGATATAAATATTCTTGGTTCAATCTCGTTCAAGGGTACGACGCGCGATGCGCGATTCGGAAATCCAACACCACGTATTGCCGAGTGTCCAAGCGGACTTATCAACTCGGTAGGGTTGCAAAATCCTGGTGTTGATGCAGTTATTGCACATGAGCTACCACAACTCCGCAAAATCTTTCGCAAGCCTATAATTGCCAATATCAGCGGATTCTCGATTGAGGAGTACGTGGAGTGTTGTTCAAAATTGGACAAGGAGGAGCAGGTTGCGATTTTGGAGGTAAATATCTCTTGCCCTAATGTTCACAACGGAGGAATGGCATTTGGCACATCGCCCGAATCGGCCGCAGCAGTTACAAAGGCAGTGAAGGCTGTCACAACAAAGCCCGTGTTTATCAAGCTCTCACCCAATGTTACCGATATTGTAGCGATAGCAAAGGCGTGTGAGGAGGCTGGTGCCGACGGTATCACGTTGATTAACACAATGCTCGGTATGCGTATCGACATTGCACGTCGCAAGCCTGTTATTGCCAACAAGATGGGTGGATTCTCGGGTGCAGCAATATTTCCTATTGCTGTGAGAATGGTCTATCAAGTTGCTCACGCCGTCAAAATCCCCGTTATTGGCTGTGGCGGCGTCAGCTCGGCAGAGGATGTTGTAGAGATGATGATGGCCGGCGCTACGGGAGTGCAAGTGGGAGCAGAGAACCTGCGAAACCCTTATGCTTGTAAGGAGATTATCGAGGAGTTGCCATTTGTGATGGAGCGACTCGGTATCGAGAAATTAACAGATATAATTGGAATAATTGAATAAAAACATAATTAGTTATGGCAAAAGATGTAATTATTGCGTGCGATTTTAGCAGCAAGGAGCAGACGCTCACATTTTTGGACAAGTTTACAGGACGTAAGCCTTTCGTGAAGATTGGTATGGAGCTTTTCTATGCTGAAGGTCCGGCTATTGTGCGCGAGATTAAGGCTCGTGGCCACAAAATATTCTTGGACCTCAAGTTGCACGACATTCCAAACACCGTTCGTAAAGCAATGAGCGTACTTTCTCGCCTCGATGTCGATATGTGCAATGTTCATGCTGCAGGTACTATCGATATGATGCGTGGTGCATTGGAGGGATTGACTCGCGAGGATGGTTCTCGCCCATTGCTGATTGCCGTAACACAGCTCACTTCTACCAGCGAGGAGCGTATGCAGAAAGAGCTACTTATTGATGCTACAATTAACGACTGCATTGCAAAGTATGCGGAGAATGCAAAGGCGGCAGGCTTGGATGGTGTGGTATGTTCGCCACTCGAGGCTTCGCTTGTAAAGGAGCACTGCGGCAAGGAGTTTTTTACTATCACCCCGGGCGTTCGTTTTGCCGACAGCTCAAAGGATGACCAAGTACGCATTATGACTCCGGCACAGGCTCGCGCCATTGGCTCGGACTATATCGTTGTAGGTCGTCCAATCACAGCAGCAGATGATCCTGTTGCAGCATACGAGCGTTGCTGCAAGGAGTTTTTAGAGGAGTAATAACGAATAAAAAAGATAGAACAATGGAGAAGAAAATTGCAAAAGAGTTACTTTCGATTAACGCAGTATTTCTGCGCCCAGAGCAGCCCTTTACGTGGGCAAGCGGAATCAAAAGCCCAATCTACTGCGACAACCGCCTTATCTTGACTGCACCACGTGTTCGCGAGCAGGTGGAGGCCGGATTAGCAGAACTTGTGAAGGCTCACTACCCTGAGTGCGAGGTGCTTATGGGTACATCCACAGCGGGAATCGCTCACGCAGCTATTGTTGCCACCATTCTCGACTTGCCAATGGGTTATGTTCGCAGTGGAGCAAAAGATCATGGTCGTACCAACCGTATTGAGGGTAAATTGGAGAAGGGCCAAAAGGTCGTTGTTGTCGAGGATTTGATTTCGACCGGCGGCTCATGTATCGAGGTTGTAGATGCTTTGCGTGAAGCAGGAGCAGAGGTTCTCGGTATTGT
>JAZQIS010000021.1:0-17505 GCA_045541235.1 Alistipes sp. | reverse complement strand
CAACGAATTTTGCGCTTTTTTACCATAAAAAATAGAGATTAGTAGAAACCGGTTTCTACTAATCTCTAAATTATCGCTGTAATTTCCAAATATACAGTAACTTATATTTTTACTCAAGCGCCGCTTTTGGCATCATTACCAAATTTGATACCAATAATAAAGAATAAGGACTTCTCCAAAAGGAGAGGTCCTTATCTCTTTGTCGGATGTTTGATTCTAACAGTTCAACTCCTCGCGTAACTTACTCAAAAGTCCAAGTGGAGCAGCAGTGGAGAGGTGTTTCAAAGTAGAGACGTGCTTCAACGAGCCAACCTCCTCCTTTAGCTTTGCGAATACAGACTCCATATAGCAGAATGAACGCGAAATTTGACCGCCAAATAGGAGACACTCAATGTTGAACTCCTCGAGCAGAGGTTTCAGCTCTTCTGCGAGAATCTTACCAACATTCTCGAATGTAGCGAGTGCCTGTTTATCACCTTTGCCACACATTCCGCCTATCATTGCTACGGTAAGGTCAGCAGGGTTCTCCTCGCCTCGAACTTCGGCATAAGCACGTAAAAATCCACGCTTCGAAACATAATCCTCAAGCACGCCATCACGGTATGGGCGATTGTAGATTGACACCAAAGGTGAGCCCATAGGTGAGTACTGAATCTCGCCGTTGATGGTGTGGGCAAATCCGAGGCCCGTGCCAAGCGTTATAACTGCAATGTTTTTGTAGCCTTGTGCTGCACCAAAACACATCTCGCCAAGAACGGCAGCCGTTACATCGTGCATAAAGACTACCGGCATATCAGCACCTATCTCGGGTAGGGAATGGAAGAAATCCTTTACAGAGAGCTTTTCGAGTGCCGCAAACTTATGGGTCATATACGAAATGCCCGTATTGTAGTCAAAAGGTCCGGGGAATGCAATGCCAACGCCTGCCAAAGTGTATCCATTATACTCGGCAATGATTTTGCCGTGAGAGATAACTGTTGCGAATGACTCCTCAATTTCGAGACGAGTACCATCCGAATTGATTGGCACTGAAGTCTCGGTATTGGGTAGCAACTCTCCATTGAGAGTTGCTACCACCGATTTAACGAAAGTACCTCCTACATCAAGCAGGAGAAAGCATTTGCTATTCATTCTCGAAACCCTCTTTAAGAGTAGTCTTGTGAACGCAGATTGGCTCGAGACCGAGGTTCTCGACTACGAACTCGCCCATAGCAGCAGGGACAACGGTCATATCCATAAACTCTGCGTCGAAGTAGTACTCCGGATTTGCCTTGGAACGGATGCGAATCTTGTCGCCATCAACCAAAGTCAATACTACGAACTTGCCGTTTGTATTATCCTCGATTGTCTTCTCGAACTCCAAACGACGCAATGAGAAGTACAACTCGTCGCACTCACCAACGATATACTCGGCCCAATCATCGCCCTTGCGAACGAGGCGTGGCTCATGAACGATAGTGCCGTGAATTGCGCTTGTACGGCGGTTGAAATCCAATACGCGCTCGCCGTGCCATGTGTGAATTGGACGTGGCTTGCCGTCGAGGTCGGGACGGAGATAGTCGTACAACTTGTATGTGTACGAACCGATAGTTAAGCTACCAATCTCCAAAATTACCTGGTTGCGACCCGACGAGTGGATTGTTCCTGCAGGAAGCATAACCTGCAAGCCCGGTTTAGACTCCTCGTAGTTCACATATTTCATATAATCGACCTCCTTGTACTCTGTGTCCGCAGCCTTAATATCCTTGATAAATTGCTCCTTGTCTGCATCGTCGTTGAAACCGATGAAGGTCTTTGCGCCGTGGCCTGTGACAACTACATAGTAGCTCTCATCCTGACGACCCAGCTCGTCAAAATTCTCCTTGTTGTACTCAGCACCCGAGTGACACTGGATAGACATATTGCCTGTAGAGTGGTAAGTGTCGTCGTAGTTGAAACGAACAGGGAAGTACAATCCGAACTTCTTGATTGACTCGGCACCACACATTGCAACACCGTCGTGCTGAACGAACGAGTTGAATGGGAACTCCAACTTCTCGCCATCAGCCTCGATAACGATACTTACCTCCATTGGGATAAGGTCGAATACCCATGCGCAGTTACGCATCTCCTTAGGAAGGTTACGCAACTTCTTTACGTATGAGCCTCCCCATACACCCTCCAAATATACAGGCTTACAGCGGAATGGATACTTAACCATTGTCTCGAGGATGTCGTTCAATGCCTCGATAGGCATCAACTGCATTGCATCGAGGTTGTCGTTTCCTACATACCAATCGATCTCGCGCTTGGATAGCAACTCTCCACGCAAGGTTACAGCCATCTCGAAATCGAAATAGTAGCAACGGCGGATAATCTGGTTGGTTGGCTGAGGCTTCGACTGTCCGAGGTTGATGTATGCGCCGCGACGAATACGAAGTATAGACTCTTTTGGAGTGACATCAAAGTAGAATTTTGAGTCGTACAAAGAGCGCAACTCCTCTACCAAAACACCATTACCATAGACGATTACAACCTTGCCCTTCTCGGCAGGAGCTTTCCACTCGGCAACCTGCTGCTTGTATGCCTCCAACTTTGCGGGGTCGAAGACTCCTTTGTATCCTCCGTGATAGATGCGGCCATAGAGTAGGGTAGGGTCCTTCTTCTTGTCCCACTCGAGCTGAGGATCAATCATAGCGTTAATCTCCTCCTCGCTCTTGAGTACTTGCGCAAAGTTGTAGCTTTCAACCTCTACACCGCGCAACTGTAGCTGCTGGGTAAGCAGGTTTAACAACTTTGTGAAGTCTGTGGTGGTATAGCCCTCCCATCCGAGTATGATGTTCTTTGTTGGCTCGGCAGCAAGCTGTGCAGCCAAATCATTTGCAAGGCGTATTGCAGCCTTAAGTGTGCCTACAGTTACGGCAGCCTTTGTTTTTGCTTCGAGTACCGGACGATTGACAGCGCGTGGGTCGTCAAACGGGTACGGATTATACATAAAGCTCATAATTCTTGTTATTTTTTGATGTTAAAAATTTTTATCTCTATCTTATATCGTGGAACTCAATTCCCATCATCTCGCACAAGAGACCTAACTCCTCGCGGTAGTCGCCATCAACAACTGCAAAGTGCTGAGTTGTTCCCACCTTGATAATCTCCTCGAAGAGGCGCTTTACAGGTACCTCCGGGCGGAAAATGGTGTGGGAGTATGTTGCGAGAATATGCTCGCCAGGAAGCGACTCAACCATTGTGCAGACCATCTTGTACTTGCCTTCGCACTCTACCAACTGCGCCATAGTCTTCCAGCCTGTGGACATACGGTACCAAGCGAATGGTGCGCCTGCGTGCTTCCACTTGCTCTTGGCAAAGCGAACGTCGCGTGCGATAATTACATTCTTCTGCCACTCCGGATCGTTGTGGTCGTTAGGACCTGCGTGTCCGCCTGCAAACGTGCCAAACTCATTCTCGATGTGGAAAGGCTCGACAAAGTTTACATTCTTGCCCGAAAGCAACTTCAGAATATAGGTCATAATACCTGCGCCCATATCAGCCTCGGGAACGAGTACAGAACTGTTTTCGTTGAACCACGGATGGTAGAATCCTGCGCGGAGACCAACCAAGCGGAACATTGCAGTATCGATATCGTTGAATACCATAATGTCGATATCCGAAGCCTTGGCCATATCCTTCAAGCCGATAGATGCAGCAACCGATGCCTCGAATTTGTCGTAGGCAACGTCATCCATCATCTTGTAGTTTGTGGTGAGTTCGTCGCAATAGCCCTTCAACTCCTCGGCAGGAATAGCCTCGATGGCATTACCGTAATCCGAATATGCGAGGAAACGAATCTCGGGGCCGAGTTTTGTGAAGAGGCAATATGGGTCCATATAGGTTGACCACATAGCCTCATTGTAGGCTGCCAATAGTCCGAGTGTCGAGTTGCGCAAAATTGCACGAACACGAGCTGCGGCAGCATACTTCTTAATCTGCTCATTTACCTCGTCGCGCGAGCCCATCACAACCTTAACATTCTTGCGAGGTACACGCTGAATTGAGCCACTTGCCTCCAACGAGCCTACGAGTGTGCCCGAGCATAGATACTCGATAAAGTCGTCCTCCTCCAATGTGTCGTAGAATGCCATCTTCTCCTTCGCAACATTTACGAATATCATCGGAATCTCAGGCATATCGCGCAAGAAACGAATCCAAGCAAAGTCCTCTGACCAAGAGAGGAACTCGGCGATTACGAAATCTACCTTCTCGTTGTAGAAGAGCGACATTGCCTTCTCTGCATCCTCGCGGGTATAGACGATACCCGGGAAGGAGATGTCGAGGAACGACAATCGCTCCTGAATATCCTTGATTGCAATCTCCTTACGGTCGCCATAAGTTCCGTGCTCACAGCCAACACCAAGGTCTTTGAATCGTGGCGAAGCAACGAGCAACAGACCCGCTTTCGCCTTTCTGGTTTTTTCGCTATTTTTCATTTTGTTGAAGTTTTAGGATGTCTCGTTTATAGAATAGGTTGCCACCTACAATCATAATCAAACCGCAAACGACCCATATTGTAGCCAGGATTGTGAAACCGAGCGATAGGCCCGATGCCTCCTTGATAAGACCAAGGATATATGGAGCCAAGGCACCTGTTCCGAAGCCGATCATAATCATTACGCCCGAAGATGAAGAGTGGTACTTTGCAGGAATTACATCGTATAATACGACATATGTGTTAGCATCGAAGAATGCACGTGCAAATCCAAATACTGCCAATGCAGCAAATACGACCATGAGTGTTGTGGAGTTACCCATAAGGTAGATGCACGGTGCTGCTACGATAAGGCCGAGACCCTGCATTGCAGTACGCAAGGCCGGTTTGCCCAATGTTCCTACCCAATCGGACAACTTACCTGCGATAAGTACTCCGAAGAATGCCGCAAAGTGGGTGTAGAACATAGAGTGGAAGCCTGCCTCGCCGGTCTGCATATTGAATGGTGCCTCCTGTAGATATGTCGGCATCCAAGTCAGATAACCTGTCAATACAAAGATAAGACCTGCAAAGCCGATGGTTACCACCGCGGCTGTTGGTGTGCGGAAAATGACCGTAAAGCCTTCGTACAGGTCGCGGAGAAGGTTCGATTTGCCCTTTGCTGCGCGCTCTGCAGCAACATCGCGCTTGTCCTTCAAGCGGAACATCATTATAACAGCGTGGACAACTCCAACTGCACCAAAGACGATAAATGCGTATTGCCATCCCCAAAGCTCGGCAATCTTACCTGCCAAGTAGCCACTGGCGATGATTCCGACATAATAAGCTGTCTGCACGATAGACATTGCTGTCGAACGAGTCTTTGTGTGATACTCCGAGAGTAGGGCGTTGTAGTTAGGACCAAAGAGAGCTTCGCCACCGCCGGTTGCTACCGAACGGAGAATAATCAATGAGATAAGGCCTGTAGCCCAACCTGTAAACATTGTGGCGATACTCCAAAATAGAATACAGAGTGTCAAAATCCACTTGCGGCTGTAGCGGTCTCCAAGGATTCCTCCAAGTGGCACCAATACAGCGTAGAAGAGATTGAATGCAGTTGCGATAAGTCCCATATCGCTATCGCTGAGACCGAGTCCGTCTCGAATTTGTGGCAAAACCACATTAAATACCTGTCGGTCAGCCTGATTTAGGAAGTATGCTACCCAAATCAGTGCCGTAACCTCCCATTTAGAGGGCAGGAATGACGACTTTTTAGTTAGTTGATTCATTTTTTTGTAATTTAGGTTTTATCTATTAGAACAATTTTCTAACTTTGCACAAGTGCAAATATACAAAAATTACGAATATATGGCAATATTAATTGCTTAAAATTAGCGGTAACCTATACTTTTTATTTCGTAAAACCTAAAAACGATATAGACAATGATAACCGTAAAGAATTGGGGCTTCGCCCCTTCGGGAGAGGAAATTTTGCAATATACGCTACGTAATGGTCGAGGTACGGAGGTAAGATTGACAAATGTTGGTGCATCGATTTGTGGAGTTCGTTTTGCCGATCGCAACGGCAACCTCGATGAGGTGCTGCTTGGCTATGCCAACGGAGTCGATTATATTGGCGATACTGCCACTTGCGGAAAGACCGTCGGACGTGTTGCAAATAGAATCAAACTCGGCCATTTAGAGGTCGAGGGTAAGCTCTATCAACTCGAAATTAACAACCTTGCCAACCACCTTCACGGAGGTACAGGCGGATACTCAAATCTTGTGTGGCAGTCGCGCATCGAGGATGATAGCGTGGTATTTACGCTTCATTCGCCCGATGGCGACCAGAACTATCCGAGTGCAGTTGATGTAGTAGTCAGATACACGCTTAGCGAGGCTGACGAGTTGATTTTTACTTATGATGCCGATAGCGACGGTACAACTCCGTTTATGCTGACAAATCACGCCTATTGGAATCTCTCGGGCGAAAATTCAGGGGATGTCCTCGATCACGAGTTGTTGCTACACGCCTCGAAGTCGTTGGAGATGACTCTCGACCATATCCCTACGGGCGAGATTCTCGACATTGTTGGCACTCCACTCGATTTTACCTCGTGGCGCAGATTTCGTGACGAGATATCAACTTCGTTCCAGAATATAGATAAGAAGGGAGGGTATGGTCACTATTTTCCGCTTGACGATTGGCAAAAAGGCGAGTTGAAGGAGATGGGTGTTTTGCGCGATAATAAGAGTGGCCGAGCTGTGCGATTCCTTACTACACAGGCGGGCTGTATGGTCTATACGGGTAATAAGATGTCGATTAACTGCCCTGAGACAATTTCGGGTGGTCGCTATGCCAACTATGCAGGTGTTGCTATTGAGTGCCAGGGTTTTGTGGACGCAGTGAATAATCCGCATTTCCCTTCGATTATGCTTCACAAAGGAGAGCACTACTACGAAAAGAGTGTGTATAAGTTCGAGAACTAAAATCCTATTATAGTACGAAAAAAGCGACCATCACGGTCGCTTTTTTTACTTTTGCCACTTCATTGTGAAGTTTCGCAGTTTGTTGATTGCCCAGCGTGGCAACATATCGCAAATTGGGATAAAGGCCCTGCACCACCAATCCGGCACAATGCACTGTTTTTTGCGCCATAGAGCGTTCAAACCGCGACGTGCGCAGAATGTAGGGGTTGAGAGTGCGTGTAACTTTAGGCCTATGCCTTGCCACTTCTTGGTGAGTCCGTAGAGGTCTGTTGCAATACCTGCAGGGCAGACTGCAGTCACCCACACCTTTTTGTAGCGCATCTCTTTGGCAAAGGCCACCGAGAAGGACTTTAAGTAGGCTTTACTTGCGCTGTAGAGTGCCAATCCAGGGAAAGGCATCCACACCGAGAATGATGACATGTTGAGAATGTAGCCTCCGCCGCGCTCTGCCATATCGTTTCCGAAGAGTTGGCAGAGTAGAGTGTTGGTGATATCGTGCAGAGTTATGGTGCGAACGATACGCTCGGCAGGGGTGTTCGAGATGTCGCAAAATGAGAACATTCCGGCATTATTGATAAGTACATCAACTACGTGTCCCTCCTCCTTACACCATCCGAAGAGTCTATCCGCTGCATCGTTGGTTGCAAGGTCCATGGCCTTGACAATCACTTTTATACCATGTTTCTCCTCAATCTCTGCAGCAGCTGTTTGTAGTGCCGACTCGGTACGGCTCACAATAATAAGATTGTAACCGAGGGCAGCCAACTGCTCAGCGTATTGGCGACCAATTCCGGTAGATGCACCCGTTACGAGAGCGAGCTTGCTACCTTTGGGGATATTTCTCTTTTTTCTACACATTGTTAGTCGATTTTAGCAAGTTCCTTCCAAACCTTATCAGGAATATGCTCCTTGCAGTTATGACAACACTGCATATCCTTCGAGTACATACGTGCAATGCAGTAGTCACGATGGTCGCAGCCCGAACGAGTTGTGATATCTCCCTCCTTCATCTTATTTACAAAGGCAGGGTCGTTAATCAAGCAGCGAGCCATCTGTACCATCTCGAAACCTGCATCCAAAACCTTCTCGATACCCTCACGAGATACGATACCGCCAACATATACAAGTGGACCTTTCAATGCTTCGCGGAACTTCTTGGCATTCTCCAAGAAGAAACACTCCTCGAACTTGTAGTCCTTAATCAACCACTGTCCGAACAAATCGACCACAATCTTCTGCAACCACTCGTTCCATCCCATATAGTAGCTCATGGTCTTTGTAGGGATACGACCACGCATAACTGCCATAGGTGCACGCGATACGAAGCCCGATGTGAGTACAATACCGTTTACATTGAATTTCTCAATCTCCTTTGCTATCTCAATACTCTCTGGAATCTGAATACCACTCTTGAAACCATCCTCCATGTTGTGCTTAACAAGTACTGCTGTATCGGTCTTTGCCGCAGCCTCCATAACCTCGGTCAAGCACATCTTCATAAAGCGCATACGGTTCTCGAGCGAGCCTCCGAACTCGTCACGACGGCGGTTGGTCCATGGAGAGAGGAACTGCGAAATAAGATAGCCGTGACCTGCGTGTACCTCTACGCTGTCGAATCCCGACTCGTGCGCAAGCAGTACTGCCTTACCGAAATCCTTTGCAGTCTCGGCAATCTCCTTGTGGGACATACGTCGGTGGAAGGTAGGGGAGTAGAGGTTGAAGCCATTCGATGCTGATACAGGGAAACTTCCGGCCGTGGACCAGTGTGTCATATTTCCGCAGTGTCCAATTTGGATGCTGGCAGCAGCCCCCTCGGCGTGAATGGCATCGGTAATATCTTTGAGTGGCTCAATAATCTCGTCACGCAGCCACAACTGCGAGTTGAACGATACGCCACTTCGGTTGATTGAAGCGTAGGCAAGTGTAGTCATACCTACACCACCTTTTGCTACGCTCACGTGATAGTCCTTTAATTTTTGGGTAGGACCGAAGTCTTTACCCATAGACTCGAACGCTGCCGAACGAATTGTGCGGTTGCGAAGAGTGATTTTGTCGTTGAGTTTGTAAGGGGTAAAGAGTTTAGAGTCTTTAAGGTCCTTCTTCTCGTCTGCCATATTTAATGATGTTTGGTTTTTCTTAATAAATAAAAGGTATGATGCGCTTGCGCTTCAGGCTTGTGAACTCTGCGCCAAACTCCTCTTCATAACGCTTATACAGGTCGTTTGCACGAGGTCCGAGATTTGCAAAGGTCCACCACGCAAATACTACACCCGCTACCGACCACGAAGCGATAGCGTAACCTACCCACTCCATAAATTCGCCAAAGTAGTTTGCCGAGGATACATAGCGGAACATACCTCCATGTGGAATGTAGTGATTCTTGTCGCCCGGCTTGCGCAAGTGGCGGATAATGTAGTCGGAATGGAGATTGGTGATGAAGCCGAACAACCATACGGCAATGCCGATATAGATGTATGGTTGACTGAACCAATCTGCGTAGTAATCCGGGAAATAGGTAGGAACTATGAAGAACAACCATCCACCCTGCATCAATGCGTTTAGGGTATTAAAGGTCATTCCCATAAGCATAATCGATACCGGCATCTTAGAATTTCCGCGCAACAACATCGGGAAGATAAATGAACGCTGGAAGTAGTGAATTTGGATAATCGAGAAGAGCACCATAGGGGCCAACTCGGTTGTCATACCTCCGAGATACCACAATACCCACATCGCAATAAATACTGGTGCCTCCATCAGTACCCAAGCTATTTTGTTCGGAATAGGGAATCCGAATTTAGGGTTGTAGAGGTAGCCGTAACCGGCTTTGACAAAAAATAGCGCAATAAATACTACCAATGCCGTAGCCGCCATAATAGCTAAAAAGAGGTTGTAGGTAGAGAGTTCTATCATACAGTTTGGGTGTTAAATTTGGGCAAATTTATAAATTTTTATTTATTTATCGCTATAAATGGGCCGAAAACTGATATTTTGGGCTATACATTGAACAGGAAGTGCATTATATCACCATCCTCAACAACATACTCTTTACCCTCAATACCAATCTTTCCGGCATCGCGACATGCCTTCTCCGAGCCAAGCGCAACATAGTCGGCATACTTGATGACCTCTGCACGAATAAAGCCCTTCTCGAAGTCCGTGTGGATAACACCGGCAGCTTGTGGTGCCTTTGTGCCTCGCGAGTAGGTCCAAGCACGCGATTCGTCAGCTCCCGTGGTGAAGAATGTTTCGAGGTTGAGAAGCTTATATGCGGCCTTGATAAGTCGATTTACGCCCGACTCCTCTAAGCCCATATCTTCCAAGAACATCTGACGCTCCTCATAGGTCTCCAACTCGGCAATGTCGGCCTCGGTCGCTGCTGCAACAATGAGCATTTCGGCCTTCTCGTCAGCGATAGCAGCCTTGACAGCTTCGGTGTGAGCATTTCCACTTACCGCACTTGCCTCATCAACATTGCAAACATATAGCACCGGCTTGTCGGTCAAAAGGTTAAGGTCGCTAACAACCTTGCGCTCCTCCTTATCAAGTTCGAGTGTTCGTGCACACAAACCCTGCTCCAAAACCTCTTTGTAGCGTACCAAAATTTCATATTGACGCTTCGCGATTTTGTCACCGCCTGTCTGTGCCTGCTTGGCAACTTTGGCAATGCGATTTTCGACAGTCTCAAGGTCTTTGAGCTGTAATTCTGTGTCGATAATGCCCTTGTCGCGAACCGGATCAACCGTGCCATCGACGTGGGTGATGTTGTCGTTGTCGAAACAGCGCAATACGTGAATGATTGCATTGGTATTGCGGATGTTTGCAAGGAACTTATTTCCAAGGCCTTCGCCCTTCGATGCCCCCTTAACCAATCCTGCAATATCTACAATTTCGATTGTGGTGGGGATAACGCGCTTTGGGTTGTCAATCTCCGCCAACTTTACCAGACGCTCATCGGGTACGGTGATAATGCCGACATTCGGCTCGATTGTGCAGAAAGGGAAATTTGCCGATTGCGCCTTAGCGTTCGACAAACAGTTGAAAAGTGTCGATTTGCCTACGTTTGGCAATCCGACTATGCCACATTGTAATGCCATATCTATTTAGTTTCTATTTATATAATTCGTTTAGTATTTTTGCCAATCGCAAACCACCTGCCAACAGACGTTGCTCGATGGTAGGGGTGTAGTATGCAATGTAGTCGTAGGAGAGTTTGCCTTTCTCCGGAGATGATTTGTATATCTCGGTTGCTACGGAGTGACTCTCATTTAGCCAATCTTGTGCTTCGCCCTTTGCAATTTCGGCTTTGCGCTCGGGTGTGCAGTAGCGGTTTAGTTGCTGTTCCCACTCGGTGTAGCTCCACTTGTGTGCAGCTTCGACAAGAGCTGTATCCCACAATGAGTGTAGCTTTGTCTCCTTATTGAAGAACTTAACCATCACATTGTTGCCCCCTCTGTCGCTCAGATGGCCTGCGTGCATAGGGCAGTGAATGTCTCCGACAAGATGAATCAACATACGAAGTCGAATGTTCTCTTGCTCGTCCGAGAGTTTGCCACTCTTTAACTCCGCGATAATGCCATTTATGGCAGTTACCACATCACCCTTATCGTTTTTTGCCATTGTTTCGTAGGTGAAGTCCTCATCAATATTTGCGTAGTGCCAAGTTTTGGTGTAACGATATTGGTCGCTGTAGCTCGCATTATCGAGCCAATTTGCGTAGTAAACCAAAGAGTGACCGCCCAATTTTTTGACAACTTTTTGATGCGTTTTAGGCGTAAGGTTACATTCGGCAATATAGGCGACAATATCGTGTCCCTTCTGTCCCCATCCAAAGGATGGCAGGTAAGATAATAATGCAACAACTATAATTAGAGTCTTCTTCATAATTAGTTTTTTTTGTTTTGCGAACTCCTAACCTTGTCAAGGCGCTACCATTATGGGGGTTATAGGGGCGGGCGTTCCGCCCTTACTGGGGGCGCTCCCGTTGGTCGCTTTATGGGGTGCGCTTTGGCTTTTTTAGTTTTCCGCTCTCCGTTTTCCGTTTCCCGTTTTATTGATTCATTGTGGCCAAAAACTCCTCGTTTGTACGGGTGAGTGACATCTGTTTCTCGAGGAACTCCATAGCCTCCACCGGTGTCATATCCGAGAGGTACTTGCGGAGTACCCAAGTGCGCTGCATCATCTCGCGCGAGAGTAACAAATCCTCGCGGCGGGTGCTCGAGGCTATAACATCAACAGCAGGGTAGATACGCTTGTTCGCGATACGACGGTCGAGTTGCAACTCCATATTTCCTGTTCCCTTGAACTCCTCGAAGATAACTTCGTCCATCTTGGAGCCCGTTTCGATAAGAGCTGTTGCGATAATGGTAAGAGAGCCCTTCTCCTCGGTATTACGTGCTGCTCCGAAGAAACGCTTTGGCTTGTGGAGCGCATTTGCATCGACACCTCCCGAAAGAACCTTACCTGATGCAGGTTGTACCGAGTTGTAGGCGCGGGCCAAGCGGGTAATGGAGTCGAGAAGGATAACTACGTCGTGTCCGCACTCGACCATTCGTTTAGCCTTCTCAAGAACCATCTCGGCGACTTTGACGTGGCGAGATGCCTGCTCATCGAAGGTCGAAGACACAACCTCTGCCTTGACGTGGCGAGCCATTTCGGTAACCTCCTCTGGTCGCTCATCAATCAAGAGTACAATCATATATACCTCGGGATGGTTGTCTGCAATGGCATTGGCAAGACTCTGCAAAATCATTGTCTTACCTGTCTTTGGCTGCGCCACTATAAGTGCGCGCTGACCTTTGCCGATAGGAGAGAATAGATCCACTATACGGTTGGTTGTTGTGTTGTGCCCTGCCCCCGTAAGGTTGAATTTGTCGCTTGGGAAGAGAGGTGTGAGATACTCAAACTGAACTCTGTCACGGATGAAATTAGGCTCGAGACCATTTATCTTTGATACTCGGACAAGAGGGAAATATTTCTCACCCTCCTTCGGTGGGCGAATCACACCCGATACGGTATCTCCCGCTTTTAAGCCGAAGAGCTTAATTTGCGATGGGGAGACATAGATGTCATCCGGAGAGTTCAGGTAGTTGTAGTCTGCAGAGCGTAAAAAACCATATCCGTCGGGAATAATCTCCAATACACCCTCGCCAAACACCTCGGCAGTAAAGTCGTCCTTGGTGATTGGTTTGTCTTCCTGATTCTCTATATCGGATTCAAGACGCTCGTCACCCTCCTCTGTAATATTGTCTATGTCAATATTTTCAGCCTCTGCAACAGTCTCGACTACGACATTCTTTGGTTTGCGACCTCGCTTTTTTGGTTTTGGAGCCACCTCCTCTACCACTTCGGGGGCGGTGCTCTCCTCAATAGCGACAGCCTGTTCGGCTTCTATCTTTTCTTCGGATACGACCTTTGTTGCGGCCTTTACTTTTACAGATGCGAGTCGTGCGCGCTTACGCTTTTGTGGGGCAGGTGATGCAACTTCGGCTACAGCCTCCGCCAAAACGGGAGCCTCGTCTTGTGCTTGAGGGGTACTCTCTTCCTCGGCTGAGCCAATAGATGCAATACGTGCTATCAGTTCTTTCTTAGTCAATTTTTCTCCAGTGATTCCGAGCACCTTAGCAATTTGGCGCAGCTCGGCAACACTCTTGCTTTGAATAGCAATTAAATCCTCCATAAATATCAATTTTGCGATTTGTCATCGGACGAACGGCCGATGGTTATACGGATAACCTCTTATTCGTTAAGCCTCCTAAATAACGATGCAAATATAGTGCTTTTACTGTAAATAAAAAATTATTTTGGTGTGTTATGATGTCGATTTTTTGTTTTTGTCGCGGAAATCGCCTAATTTTGTGGAGAAAAACATCCTAAAACACAACTTATATGAGAATGAAATTGTTTGCTTTAACATTTGTGGTTGCGCTTTTTTCTGTGCAGGCCGCATCTGCTTGGGGTAGTTGGGCTCATAGATTTATCGCTTATACTGCCGATAAATACCTCGAACCTGAAGTGAAGACGAAAGTTGAGAAGTATCTCGGCTCCCCGATTATTGACCATTGTATCTGGATGGATGAGATTCGTCGTCCAATTCGACGTAAGAATCATCCCGACCACGCAAGCCATCAAGCCTATCGCCCATCGTTGCGTTGGCATCACTCGACTGTAGATAAGAAGTTCCGCGTTAGCGATGAACGCTCCTCGAAGGGTAGTGGCGATTTGTTACCAAACTTGGAGAAGTGCGTTGCCAATCTTCGTAATTATCGCAATTTGTCGGACTCCGCGGTTGCAGTAAACCTAAAATATACAATCCATATGCTTCAGGATATGCACTGCCCGTCGCATATCTTCTATACCGAATTTCCGGATTGTTTCGAGGGCTTGACTCCCGGAACAAAGAGTCGTGGATTTATGCCTATATATTACGAGGGTAAAAAGACTACCTATCACGGAGTGTGGGATGGTAAGTCGTTGTTGGTCCTCTATCCGGAGTGCGGAAGGGATTACGAACTCTTCCGTTCAAAGATGGATAAGTACAATGCAAAGCAGCGTGCGAAAATATGTGAAGGAACACTTGGTGATTGGGTGTCGGATGCCGGAAAGCGATGCCGTCCAATCTATAATAAGGTAGAGCCTAATTGCCATATCGATCGCGAGTTCCTTATTCGTTATCGCAAGATTTCGGAGGGGCAGGCAATGCGCTCGGCGTATCGTATTGCACACGTGCTAAACGAAATTTTCAGATAACAAATATAATTGACTTGAAATCAGTTATGAAGAAGATAGTTATTGCTCTTACAACCCTGGTTGCCATATGCGCAGTTGAGAGTGCTTCGGCATGGGGCGTACTTGGACATCGAACAATCGCTTGTATAGCCGAAAAGCACCTTACGCCGCAGGCTAAGGAGGCTACGCAAAAATATCTTAAAACTTCGCTTCCGTCCGTTGCGCTGTGGATGGATCGTACAGCCTCGTGGACAAAAAAACGTAAGGGCCATATTCCGGGTTGGGAACAGACTTCCACTTGGCACACTTTGGTTGTTGATGAGAAGTATAATGTTAGTCCTATCCAGACTCCAAAAGGGAGTGGTAACCTTGTGCCGAATCTGAAGCAGTGTATCGAGAATCTGAAGAATTATCGTAATCTCACCGATTCGGCGGTTGTTGTGAATTTGAAGTGCGTTGTTCATATGTTGGGAGATATGCACTGTCCTACACACATTATATTCCTTGAGTTTCCCGACTGTTTCCGTGGCGAGAAGGATATATACGGCAAGAGAAGGCCTGCACGCGACAGAATACCTGTCTATTACAATGGAAAGAAGATGACCTACCACTCCTTTTGGGATGGTCCTGGTATAACTGCCATATATCCAGAGCATAGCAAAGATTATGAGTTCTACGCAACGGCTTTTGATAATGGCTCTGCAAAGCAGAGAGCTAAATTCTGCAAGGGAAGTGTTGATGATTGGGTGCACGATTCGGCTAAGAGTTGCCGACCTGTCTATAATAAGGTGAAGTCGGGCGACGAACTCGATCGCGACTTTATTCTTTCGTATAGTAAGATGACTCGGCGACAGTGCTTGAAGGCCGGATACCGCCTTGCTTACGTCCTAAACGAATGTTTCAAATAATTAGCTTAAATATTATATTATGAAAAAAGTAACTCTTCTACTTGTAGCCCTATCTACAATCCTCTCTGTGCAGACCGCTTCTGCATGGGGTGGTTGGGCTCACAAACTTATCGCGATTATCGCAGAAACACACCTCACTCCCGAGGCAAAGGAGGCCACAGAAAAATATCTTGGTTCGCCAATCTACAACCACGCTACCTGGATGGATAAAGTGCCTTTGTGGAAGAAGAATCACATTCCGGGTTGGGAACAGACCTCGTGGTGGCATATGTGCACCGTTGATCGTGTCGGAAAGAAGAAGTTCGCGTTGAGCGATAAGCGAGCTTCGAGTGGAGATGGAGATCTCTATCCAAACTTGGTAAAGTGTGTTGAGAATCTGAAGAACTATCGCAACCTTACCGATTCGGCTGTGATGATTAACCTCAAGTGCGTAATTCATATGGTTGGCGATATGCACTGCCCTTGCCACATCTTCTATACCGAGTTTGAGGATTGTTTCCCTCGCAAGATAGATGGTAAGCGTTATCGTCGTCACGACCAGATGCGTGTATATTACAATGGTAAGAAGACCACCTCGCACCGCGTGTGGGATGGATTGTCTATTCGTGAGATTTGGCCTGAGTATGGCTCGGATTACGAGTTGTTCCGCAATGCTCTCGATAATGTTCCGCCAAAGAAGCGTGAAAAGATGTGTAAAGGAACATTCGAGGAGTGGGTGCTGCAGAATGCAAAGGATTGCCGCTATATCTACGACCGCGTGAAGCCGGGCGATCACATCGATAGAGATTTCTTGCTCGAGAATCAGAAGTTGTCGAAGCAGCAGTGCTTGCGCGCTTCGTACCGCTTGGCTCATATCTTGAATGAGTGTTTTAAGAAGTAGTCAACGATGAGAAAAACCATTTTATCACTATTTACCGCATTGTTGCTAATTAGCACGCAGTCGGTATTCGCTTGGGGTGGTTGGGCGCATAACTTTATTACCTATACCGCCGAGCAGCACCTCGAACCCGAGGTGAAGGCGAAAGTAGAAAAATACCTCGGCTCGTCGATGGTTAAGCACTGCCGTTGGATGGACCAAATTCGCAAGCCTATACGAGGTAAGCAACACCCTCAGCACGCCTATCATCAGCCATATCGCCCAACATTGGCTTGGCATATGATTACCGTGGATAAGAGCTTGCAAATCAGCAATGAACGAGCATATAACAACGATGGAGATTTGCTCCCTAATTTGAAGATATGCTTGGAGAATTTGAAGAATCATCGCAACCTCACCGATTCGGCTGTTGTGGTTAATCTCAAGTGCGTAATTCATATGGTGGAGGATATGCACTGCCCATGCCACGTCTATTACACCGAGTTCCCCGACTGCTTCCGCAAGCCTGGCAGCAAGTATCGTTGGGACTGCTTCCCTATCAAGTATGAGGGTGAGAAGGCCTCTTATCACAAGGTTTGGGATGGTCTCTCTATCCTCGAACTCCATCCCGAGTTCAATAAGGAGTATGAGCTTTTCCGCGCCAAGTTCGATACATTCTCGAATAAGAAGCGCGCAAAGGTGTGCGAGGGAGATGTGGAGGATTGGGTCCGTGAGACCGCAAAGGATTGCCGCGTTATTTATGAGTGGGCAAAACCTAACGACGAGCTTTCGCGCGATTTTGTGCTTAAGCACCGCAAACTCACCATTCAGCAGTATCGTCGTGCCGCCTACCGCTTGGCACACGTGCTGAACGAGACAATGGGTAATGATGCCAAAAGTGGCGCTTTTTAGTCATTAAATAGTGGGCGAGAAACGGAGTTTTTCTCGCCCTATTTTTTGCTTGCCTTTCCCTGATTACTTTGCAGGAAAAGATACCACTTCACAAAGTCTTTGAAATGCTCATTTGAAAGACCTCGATGCAATCGCAGATGATCCTTCAAATGGCCGAAAAAAGACTCTAT